>JAQIBW010000161.1 GCA_027858865.1 Sulfurimonas sp.
AAAATTAGCATATTATTACTTTAAGAACAGTTTAAAAAAAAATCATAACTTTTTGTAATGCTTTAATATTAATTTATGCTTAGCTTTGCAATAATTGTAGCGATTCGAACATAATTTAATGATAATTACAATTATTGGAATTTAATGTTTTATAATTACAATATTTGTAAAATATTACAAATAATTAAGGGGAAAGAATGGAGTATTTTGATTTTGGGATCAATATGGCTTTTGCTCTCATAATAATTAGCACTTTAGCCAGTGTTATCTATGGAGTGATTAACTGGAACAAGGATGGGTATGAGAAACCACCTAAATTTGTTAAAGAGTGGAACAAGACTGAACAAGAGATAGAGGATGAACTATAATGGGTATTTTTGAAAATATAATTATTATCCTTTACCTTGCTGTTTTAGGTTACTTAGGCTTTAAGGGTTATAAACAAACTAATAGTACAGAAGACTATCTTGTAGCCGGTCGTAATACGCATCCGTTTATCATGGCGCTTAGTTATGGAGCTACATTTATATCTACTGCGGCTATTGTTGGTTTTGGTGGTGTTGCTGCTTGGCTTGGTAACTCTCTTCTTTGGCTTACAGTGTTTAATATCTTTGTAGGTATATTCATCGCATTTGTATTTTTAGGAAACCCTACAAGAAAGATGGGTTATCGTCTAAATGCTCACACATTTCCTGAACTTCTTGCAAAAAGATTTGACTCTAAGTTCATCCAGATTTTTGGAGCGGCTATCATCTTACTATTTATGCCGCTTTACGCAACTGCTGTTCTTATAGGTGGTACACAGTTTATCGCTCTTTACTTTGGAACTGACTATCACATGTCACTTATGGTATTTTCAATCATCATCACTGCTTATGTTATCGCAGGTGGGTTAAAAGGAGTAATGCTAACAGATGCTCTTCAAGGAAGCATCATGTTTATAGCGATGCTGATTCTGCTTGTAGTAACATTTGATTCACTTGGCGGTGTAGATGCAGCATTTACTAAACTAGACCATGTTTGGCAAGCGACAGTAATCGACCCTCTTGCATCTACGAGCATAAAAGAGTTAGCACCTGGTTCACCGGACTTTATGATGAAGCTTTCACTTCTTTGGGGATTTGAGGGTTGGAACTCTATGCCTGAGTTTTTAAGTAAAGGTTGGTTATTTGTAATCACTACTATTACTATGGGTGTTGGTATTGGTGTTCTTGCTCAGCCACAGCTTATTGTTAGATTTATGACTGTAAAGAGCAAGCAAGAGTTAAACCGTGCTGTACTTATCGGTTCAATTTTCATTGTAGCAATGACAGGAATCATCTTTATAGTTGGAGCGCTTTCAAATGCTTGGTACTATGAGTTTAACGAGGGTAAAAATGCACTTCAAAGTGCAGGTTCTATCGGTAAGGTAATTCCTCACTTTATAAACACTGCGATGCCAAAATGGTTTGCGTTTATATTCTTATTCGCGCTTATCTCCGCGGCGATGAGTACACTTTCATCTCAGTTTCACACTATGGGAACAGCAGTCGGACGTGACTTGTTTGAGCAGATAAGTACAAAACAGCACAACTCCATAACTGTAACAAGACTTGGTGTTGTTATTATGATTATTTTCTCTGTAAGTCTTGCTTACGCCTTTGATGACCAACCTGCAATCATTGCTCGTTCTACTGCAATATTTTTCGCTCTTTGTGCGAGTATTTTTCTACCAAGCTTTATCGGAGGCTTGTTCTGGAGAGGTATGACAAAAGCGGGAGCAATAAGCTCTATGATTGTTGGACTTTTAGTATCAAGTTTTTGGCTACTTTTTGTTCACTTCAAAGAAGCAAAATCACTAGGACTTTCAAAAGCTATGTTTGGTAAAGACTCACTTTTAAGTGGAGATATTATCTTTGTAGATGCTCTTATGATTGCACTACCCTTATCTCTCATCACAGCTATAGTAGTTTCACTTATGACTAAAAAGATGAATGAAGCACATCTTAACAAATGTTTTAACGACTAACAAATAAAAAAAGAAAGAGGAAGAAAAATGAAAAAAAGAAGTTTAATATTAGCCGCACTACTTAGTTCTGGCGTATCTGTATCGGCAGACACACTTCAAGAAGCGTTTGCTGAGGGTAAAGTTCAAGGAGAGATAAAATCTTTCTATATCAACCGCGCGTATGATGGTGTTGCAACACAAACTCGGGATGGTCTATCAGTAGGTGGTCACTTAAACTACAACACTGCGAAGTATTATGGTTTTGATGCTGGTGCTACATTTTACACTACAAATAAGGTAGATGAAAAATCTTCAACTGCTAATGAAAACGATAACACACTTTTTGGTGCTGACGGTGGTGGATATACTGTTTTAGGTGAAGCTTACATAGGTTATGCAGCTGGGAAGACATCTATTAGAGTTGGTCAGCAAAGTATCAACACTCCATTTGCAGCTCCAAACAACTTTAGAATGCTTCCAAATACATTTGAAGGTGTAGTTGTAAAAAACAGCGATGTAACAAATACTAAATTTGAGTTAGGTCACATAACTCGCATCCAGACGAATGGTTTTGCAAACTCTGTTCCTGTAACAAATGGCGTACTTGATCCTACAAACTCTCTTACGAGACTAAGCCTACTATATGGTTTTGGTCCTGGTTATAAAGTTGGTAAATTTGCAGACATAGCAGATGTTTATCTAGGTTCTACAAATACAAAATCAACTGCGGGTATGACTTACCTAAATGCTAAATACACAGGTCTTAAAGGTTTTACATTCTCTATTTGGGATCAGTACATCCATGACATCATGAATATCGTTGTTGCAAAAGTTAGCTACAAAGGAAAACTAAGTAATGTAAATACATTTGCATCTGTTTTTTATACTAAACAAGACAGCGTAGGAGACAACCTTCTCGGTAAAGCTTTTGACACAGGAAGCGGTGCTAAAGATGTTGATAGTTCTCAGTATGGTGCGATGCTAAAAGCTTCACTAGATAACGGTTTAGGGATTGACCTTCGTTATGTTAACACTCCTGCATCTGCTGGAAGTGTTTTAGACGGTGGTATTGTAAATGCACTTGGTGGGGCAAATCCTTTCATCATCTCTCAAGGTGCTCTTCATGCAAACTTTGGAGACACATCTTCATATATGGCAGGAGTTGACTATCAGCTTAAACCACTAACAGGAATAGACCTTTTGGCAATGGTTAAATACTTTGAGTATGACATCGGTAAGTATAATGGTTACCAAAGTGGAAATTCTTGGAAAACAAAAGAGATTGATTTAGACTTCATTTACAAGGTAACAAAAAACTTTAAACTACGTGCTCGTGCAAACTTTCCAAGAGATTGGTTTGACTTAGGCGGTACTACACAACTAAGTTTCGATGAATATCGTTTAATAGCGTACTATAAATTTTAGTAATTCTCAATAATTGTATAGATTATCCTTAGTTTAAGGAATTATTATACAATTATTGTGTAAATTATCATTAAGAAATCTTTTATAGATTAATAATTATGAGTGAGTGAGAATTTTATGAAACAAACATTAATGGGAAACGATGCAATTGCTTGGGGTCTAGTTCACGCAAATGTTGATATGGTTAGTGGTTATCCTGGTACACCTTCTAGTGAGATACTAAGCGTAGTTCAAAGTATAAAGCATAAGCTTAACTTAGACATCTATGCTGAGTGGGGAACTAACGAAAAAGTTGGTTTTGAGGTAGCTTACGCAGGTGCAATTGCGGGTAAACGTACTTGTGCAACTATGAAACAAGTTGGACTAAATGTTGCAAGTGACTCTCTTATGAGTGCTTCGTACATAGGAAACCTTGGCGGTATGCTTCTAATAGCTGCTGATGATCCGGGCTTTCACTCTTCTCAAACAGAACAAGATAGTCGTGTATTTGCAAAATTTGCACGTATTCCTGTTTTAGACCCTGCTACCCCTCAAGATGCTTACGACCTTACAAAATATGGTGTTGAACTTTCAGAAAAATTTCAAATCCCAGTAATGCTTCGCCCTGTTATGCGCGTATGTCATGCTCGTGAAATTATTGAGATGGATGAAGAAACTAATTTTGCTCCAAACAAGGGTGAGTTTAAGCGTGATGTTCCTCGTTGGGGTGCAGTTCCTCGTACTGGTAGATTTGAACAAGGGGTACAACAGCTAAATCGCATCGAAGTTATCAAAGAGTATAACTGGGATCATCTGCTAAAACCTGAGTTTGATAGGTGTGAAGGTAAGAAAGTTCTTATAATCGCTGGTGGAACTGGTCATGGATTTACTAAAGAGACATTAAGTGATCTTGGTCTGGATGCTGATGTTGTAAAAGTTCTTATGCCTTACCCTCTTCCGGTTGAGCAGATGAGAGATAGATTTAAATCGTATGACAAAGTTTTAGTAGTTGAAGAGCCGTATCCGTGCATCGAAGAGCAGATAGCATCTCCTAATGTTTATGGTAAAAATACAAATACTACTCATCAAATAGATGAAATGAGTAAAGAAGCGATTTTAAAAGCATTTCAAAACATCGGTTTTTATGCTGGTGAAAATATCTATGCTACTCCACCTTCACTAGACTTTGAAGTCGAAGCAAGACCACCTGCACTTTGTCCGGGTTGTCCTCACCGTGATGTTTACTATGCTATTACAAAAGTATTTAAAAAGAAAAAAGCCATATATCCTTCAGACAACGGATGTTATACTCTAGCTCTTGCTCAGGGGGCTATTGACTCCATTTTATGTATGGGTGCTAGTGTTTCCATGGCAAGTGGTTTTTCTATCAGTGACCCTGAAAAAACAACTGTTGCAACTATCGGTGATGGAACATTCTTTCACTCAGGAATTCCACCACTTTTAAATGCAATTTACCAAAACCACAAGTTCATCCTTGTAATCCTTGACAACTCTACTATCGCGATGACTGGTCGTCAAACTACACCTTCAAGAAGCAACAAAAATATAGACATAAAAAAGATAGTTGAAGGTATGGGAGTCGACTGTATGGAGCATCAATACTCATACGAGATGCAAGATAACATTGACTTCTTTAGAGAGGTTAAAAAAGTACACGCAGATGCAACTGGCCCAACTGTTGTAGTTGTTCGTGAATTTTGTATCTTAGATAGAGAAAGAGCACCTGATTTCATTCCAAATATTTTTGTTAAAGTAGATGCAGATTTATGTGTAGCTTGTGATCAGTGTACTACTATTTATAAGTGTCCTCCAATGGCGTATAATGATGATGGAGTTATAGAAATAGACCCTTTTCTTTGTGCAGGTTGTGGTGGATGTTTAGATGTAGTTTGTCCTACAGATGCCTTTGTACAAGACTTTGACTACTTAAAGAGAGGTAACTAAGATGAAATATCAAATAGTAATAGCCGGTTTTGGTGGTCAGGGCGTAGTTTTTCTTGTAAAAGTTTTAGCTATCTGTGCCGGTAACCGTAATGTTCCTTTCTTAGGAACTGAGAATCACGGTATGAGTCAAAGAGGCGGTTCTGTTTCTTGTGATATTAAGATAGGTGGTTTTACTAATCCTGTTATTGATAAAAACCAAGCTGATCTTATGATTGCACTGGAGAAAAATGAAGGACTTAGAAACCTTGGCTTTTTGAAACTTTCGGGAACGTTAGTTACAAATGCAAAAGATAAAGATGAATACCCGGAGCTTCCATTTGAAGGTTTCGCTAAAATAGATGCATTTAAAAAAGCTGAAAATGGAGAGTTTCCTATTCAAGGTTTAAATGTATATATGCTTGGATTTGCTCTCATTAATGATGCAAACTTTCCATTTAGTATACAAGAAGTAAGAGATGCAATCACACAAATGAATGCAAAAGTTGCAGCTCAAAACATCGTAATTTTAGACCAAGCGATGAAAGATGCCAAGGAGTTAAAATAATGTGGAATAAAATCGAAGGTGAATCTAGAGAGAAAATAAGTCAAACTCAACTCTCTAGGCTACAAGACACTGTTACAAGAGTTTATGAACTTACACCTTTTTACAAGGAAAAGTTCGATGAGCTTGACATCAATCCTAAAGATATCACTTGTCTACAAGATATCCAAAAACTTCCCTTTACAAAAAAACAAGACCTTAGAAATCACTACCCTTTTGGACTTTTTACAGTTCCTATGAGTGAAGTTGTTAGAGTTCACAGTTCAAGTGGCACTACAGGTAAACCAACTGTTGTCGGTTATACACAAGCTGATATGGATGTTTGGGATGAAGTTATGGCGAGAGTCTATACTATGGCTGGAGCTACTGCAAAAGACGTTGTACATAATGCTTATGGGTACGGTCTTTTTACTGGCGGTCTAGGGTTTGATAGTGGTGCTAAAAAGATAGGTGCTACGACTATTCCTGCAAGTAGTGGATTTACAGATAGACAAATCATGTTGATGAAAGACTTCAATGCTACTATTTTAGCCGCTACTCCATCTTTTGCACTTCATATGTATGAGACTGCTAAAAAGTCTGGCAGTGACTACCTAAAAGACTTCAAACTAAAGTCTGGAGTTTTTGGAGCTGAGCCTACAAGTGACGGACTTAAAGAAGAAGTTTCTCGCGTTTGGGGAATCGACTATCACGAAGTTTACGGACTAAGTGAAATCATCGGACCCGGAGTAAGTTCAAACTGTAAACACTCTAAACTGCTTCACATAAATGAAGATCATTTTTATCCTGAGATAGTTGACCATAAAACAGGTAAAGTTCTACCAGATGGTGAGCGTGGTGAGTTAGTTATTACTTCACTTACTAAACAAGCTCTTCCAATTATCCGTTACCGTACTGGCGATATCACTTCACTTCACCGTGAACCGTGTGGATGTGGAAGAACTATGGTACGCATGGAGAGCATTGTAGGTCGTGTTGATGATATGATTATTGTAAATGGAGTAAATGTATACCCATCACAAGTTGAGCACGTAATTGCAAATACTGAGGGAGTTACTCTTAACTACCAAATCATCGCAGATAAAAAAGGTCATTTAGATAAGATAGATATATTAGTTGAAGTAAATGATGATGTACTTAGTGATTCTGTTGCTGAAATGGAAAAAATAAAAAAAGACATACAACACTCACTTGCAAACAACCTTTACATAAATGCAAACGTTAAACTTGTTGAGCCTCGCAGTATTGAGAGAAGCATGGGCAAGGCTGTTAGAGTAGTAGATAAAAGGGTATAAAATGTCAAAAATATTAAAGCAATTATCTATATTTGTAGAGAATAAAAAAGGTGAACTTAGTGATATAACTACACTTTTAGCATCAAATAATATCTCTATAAGCTCGATTAATCTATCAGATGCCAGTGATTTTGGTATACTTAGGCTAATAGTAAGTGATAACGACAAAGCAAAAGCCATCTTAGATGAAGCTGGCTTTTCTTCTCGTTTTACTGATGTATTTGCGGTTGAAGTAAGTGATCATGTTGGTAGTTTTAATAGTGTTATAAAAGCACTTGCTAAAGAGAACATCAACATTGAATACACTTATACGATTTCAAATGCTCAGATTGGTGCGTTTATATTTAGGATCTCAGATAGAGAGCTTAATCACGCAATTAAAACACTTGCATCTGATGGTATTAATTTACTCAGCGAGGTATAATGAACGCTCAAGAAATTGACAAACAAGATATAGACTTCTTGAAATTTATCGGTGGTGAAGTCCTAGACCTAGGTGACGGTTACGCTCAACTAGGCTTTGACGTAGAGCCACATCATAAACAGCACTTTGGTGTAGTTCACGGTGGAGCTATTGCTACACTAGCCGATCACTGTGGATGGTACGCTGCTGTATCAGTTCTTGAAAAAGGCTTTAGTGCGGTAACTATTGAGATAAAAATCAACTACCTAAAACCTGCAAGAGATGAAGTTTTAAAAGCTGAAGCAAGAGTTGTCAACCAATCAAAAAGAACTATATTTACAACGATAGAAATATTTTCAAAAGACACTCTTGTTGCTTATGCAACTGCTACTTACCACGTTTTAAATGAAAAAAAGGCTTTGGGTGATGCTAAACAATAGAGAAATAAGTGATAGATTTGAAGTTCAAATAAACACACTTTATAACTGGCAAAAAAGTAAGCCTAAACTTTATGCTTATCTTCAACATGCTGATTACAACAAAGAAAGAAACAAAGAAATAAATGTACTCTTAGAGTATTACTCAAAGTCGATAAACAAGGACTTTAGTGTTGAAGAGATTCACTACATTATCAACTCAGACATCAACCCTCACACCATAGAAGAGATAGACGATTTGCACAAAATCTTCATAACACTCGAAGCTAAAAATCTATCTATTAAAAGTGACTTTTTACTAAAAATATATGATAAATTTCATACTATGAATATCATAGAAAAATATATTTTTTACAAAAAAGTATATAGAATTAGGGATAAAGAAAGCTCTTACTCAAAAGATAAAATAGAAGCTTATTTTAAAGAATATCTAGCTCAATAACAATATCACAAAATACAATCTTAATAGTTTTTCGATATAATTTCGC
>JAQIBW010000092.1 GCA_027858865.1 Sulfurimonas sp.
TAGTGGCGTTATTAGAACTTATCTTTTTAAGATGGGTTCAGTTTGTAGATAACTATGATGACTATTTTGGTAATGTACTATTCACAAATGTGTTTGATATTATTTTAACTTACTGTGATAGCTTTATATTAAAAGATGAGATTATAAAGAAAACAAACAGTATTGTTTTTAAGATTGAAGAGATTGATAACATATGGTTTAATAATAGTTCATCCCAAGACAATTATTTATATAAGCAATTGTCTAAACTGTTTGTTTATGGGTTTGCTGCAAAAAAGCACAAAATTGCAGATATACAAAAAAAGATAAAAGAGATTATAGACAAAAAAGCTAAACTTAAAAAAAATGAAACTAGAGAGCAAATGAGTACTTATGAACTTTTTAATAATAATAACTTAGTAAATAGTATAGTAGAAGCAAATGATTAAACTAGATTCTCTATATGTAAAGTATGACAATAAAACCATACTAAAAAACATCTCTTTAGATATAGACAATCATCTAAGCATCCTCGGAGCAAATGGTTCTGGCAAAAGCACTTTGGCAAAGGCGCTTTGTAGTCTTGTGGAGTATGAGGGAAGTGTTAGAATCACAGGTCGTGATATCAAAAACATATCTTTAAAAGAGCGAGCAAAACTGCTTTCTTACATCCCTGCTAAACTTGAAGTTTATGATCCTTTCATAAGCGTTGAAGAGTTTGTACTTCTGGGTAGATTTGCTCATAAAAAGAACTTTTTGGATTACTCAGACAAAGATAAAAAGATAGCTCAAAACACTTTGGAGTTTTTAAAGATTTCGCATCTAGCTAAGCACACTCTAAACTCTCTTAGCTCAGGAGAGGCTCAACTTGTCCTCATTGCAGGAGCCCTGAGTGCACAAAGTAAAATCATCATACTAGATGAACCAACAGCAAACCTAGACCCGCATAACGCTAAAAAAATAGCACAGCACATAAAGGGCTTAAAAGATTATCATCAAGTTATCCTCATCACTCATGACTTACACCTTGCAGCTTTCATAGACTCACCTACTCTGTTTATAAAAGACTCGGATGCTACTTACTTTGCAGAGAAAAAAAAGTTTTTTAATAACTCCACACTGCAAGAGCTTTACGGTGTGGAGTTTAATGATTTGGCGGTGAGGTATGAATAAGTACCTAGTTTGGTTTTTACTCTTTCTTGTACTTCTTGCATCTCCGTTTATAGGTGCTGTTGATTTGGATATCTCTAAAGTTTTTACTCAAGACACTCTTCAGAACTCCATATTTTTTGACCTTAGAGTTCCACGCGTTTTGTTTGCATTTGCTGCTGGTAGCATCTTGGCACTTAGCGGTCTTCTTTTTCAAACACTCTTTAGAAATGCACTTATGACACCCTACACTCTTGGCATCTCTAGCGGTGCGGTTTTAGGTGCAGGTATTGCCATAAAACTCGGTCTTGGAAGTTTGTTGTTTGGCATCGCAGCTGTTAGTGTGTTTGGATTTTTTGGAGCTATGATGACTGTTTTACTGCTTATCTATCTGGCGAAATTTTTAAAACACTCACACTATGAATCACTCCTGCTTTTAGGTATCGCACTTTCACTCTTTTACACATCGGCTCTTATGGTTATCTTCTATCTTGGCGATACAATGCAAAACGATATGCTTCTGCGCTTTACTATGGGTTCACTTTCCATCATCGGTTGGATGCATCCTATAACAGTTAGCATTATCGCTTTTATACTTTTTTTAGCAATCTACCTTTACCGTTATGAGCTTCAACTCCTTGGCATCTCAGATGAGAGCGCAACTCTTCGCGGAGTAAACACACAAAAAACAACTCTCATACTTCTTATAGTCTCATCATTTGCCATTGGAACACTTGTTAGTATCAGCGGTCCTATCGGTTTTGTGGGACTTATAGTTCCTCACATAGTTGCAAAGCTTCATCCTACAACTGTAAATAACCGCATACTAAAAACCGCACTATTTGGTGGATTTTTCTTAGTTTTTTGTGACACCTTAACGAGAGGTTTACAAACTCAGAGTGAACTCCCTATTGGGATAGTTACGGCTCTTATTGGTGGACCATTTTTTATATACTTGATTATCAGCAGAAGTAAAAAAGCTTAAAAGATGGGAGTAAAAACTGTTATATCACTAAGTGAGCTAAATTCTTTATTCCCATCTTATAATTTTATAGAAATACTTCCAACTGCATCTGGCATCATCGACACAACATACATAGTTCACACTAAAACAACTGGCTACATACTAAAAAGATATGAGCGTGATATTTCTGACAAGATTGCACAAGATGCCCGCTTGTTAAGCGAACTAAAATCAGCAGGACTAAATGTTCCTATATGTCTTGATAAAAATGAGGACTGGTATATATATGAAAAGTTAGAGGGAAAGCACCCTACAAATGTAAAAAGCCACCACATCCAAGCTCTTGGAAGATTTATGGCTAAGATGCATAGTCAAACATTTAAAAAGAAATGCGATTCAAACATTATCATAGAAGATGAAGTAACTCAAGCACTAAACTATGTAAAAGCGAATTTTTTCGGATACTACAAAAGATTTGAGTTTTTAAAAGATTTCACTCACAAGCACGATGCCATTATCCACGGAGACATATTTAAAGACAACACAATCTTCAACGGCAAAAAAATAGGTGTGATTGATTTCATAGACTCATCTTGCGGAACTTTTGCTTATGACGTAGCAGTTGCTCTTGTCGGTTTTGATGCGAGAGAAAAAGACGACTATTATATAAATCTCTTTTTAAAAAACTATAACCAACACGCTCCTAAAAAACTAAGCAAAAAACTCATCAAAGAGAAGATAAAATTTGCTGCAAACTTCTTCGCACTAAAAAGAGTTTACGAATACAAAAATACTTCAAGAGCAAAAGAGCTATTAACATGAAACACGGTGCAAATATTTACAAATACGCTTCACAAATCGGATGCAAAGCGAACAAAATAATAGACTTCTCCTCAAACAGAAACAGCTACCATCCAAGCATAACCATAACACCTAGAAATAACATGTTAGTCAAATATCCTGACTCAAATTACAGCTCTTTGAAAAAATCTATTGCAAAAAAATATGAAATAAAAAAGTCTCAAATAGCTCTTTTCAACGGTGCGACTTCTGCCATTTTTGAGCTGTTTAAACACTTGAGGGAGAAGAGAGTTTACCTCTATGCGCCTCTATATGGAGAGTATGAAAAAGCAGTACCTAATGATAAGAAAATCATCAAAATAAACCGCTTTAAAAAGCTCTACAAAAAACCAAAAAAAGGTTCCATAGTAGTCTTTGTAAATCCTTCCACTCCAGATGCTTTGTACTATGATTTAACGAAGCTTTTTGGCATCTGGAAAAAGCAAAAGTGCACAGTTGTTCTTGATGAATCATTTTTAGAGTTCGAAAACCTCATATCTTTGAAAAACCAAATCAAAATATACAAAAAACTTTATATAATCCAATCATTTACCAAGTTTTATGCTTGTGCTGGGGTAAGAATAGGTGCTATTTTCTCTAATAAAAGTAATTTAAAGAAGTTAAAAACACCAATGTGGAACTTATCTGCTTTTGATGCAGAGTTTTTAACAAAAAGACTTAAAGACAAGAGCTTTGTTAAGCAAAGTAGGAAGCTTCACAAAAAGCATAAAAAAGAACTTCTTCGTACTTTAAAAGAGTCTAAGCTATTTTCTAAAATCTATAAAAGTGACTCAAATTTTATA
>JAQIBW010000224.1 GCA_027858865.1 Sulfurimonas sp.
GCTCCACCATCCATATAGTTAGATGATGTGTCTATCATTGTTATTCCGGCGTCTATAGCTTCTTTTAATGCTTCTATGTGTTGTGGGTTATAATCACTTATTCTATAAGTTCCAAATGCGAAATTACTCATAATGATTCCTAGTATTAAAGTATTTTAGAATTGGGAAAGTTAAAAGGGGTATTGGGCATAAGCCCAATGAGATATCAAATATAGTTATTATACTAATTCAATAAATGCCATAGTAGTTGCGTCACCACGACGAATACGAGTTCTAGTAATTCTAGTATATCCACCAGCACGATCAACGTACTTAGGAGCTATATCATTTACTAAAGTTTTTGTTGCTTCTTTACTTTGAAGCGCAGCGAATACTGATCTATGAGCGTTAGAGTCATTCTTACCAGCAATTGTGATAAGTTTTTCAACGTATGAACGTAACTCTTTAGCTTTGATAGCAGTAGTTTCAATTTTACCATGTTCTATTAACGAAATACTAAGGTTCTTAAGTAAAGCAGCACGGTGTGAGCTTGTACGACCTAGTTTACGGTATCCATGACGATGTCTCATGTGTTATTCCTCTATTAAGCCTGCGCGGCTTCTATTTTCTTTTTTAATGCACTAATAACATCATCTGCAAGATCAGCGCCAACTGCAAAACCAAACTCTTGCAATTTGTCTACGATCTCATCATATGACTTTTTACCTAGATTTTTAACATTTTTGAGGTCGTTTTGACTCATTAATGCTATCTCACCTGTTAGTTTAATACTTGAGCGATCAAGACAGTTAAAACTTCTTGCACTTAAACCTAAACTATCAATATGAGTTACTAGTTTTTTAAGATCAGGGTTTTCTTCAACACGTTCGATAGTTGTTGAAGCTTTTATACTAATCTCTGAATTAAATACAGCTAATTGAGCATACATAACTTCTAGTGAGTTTTTAAATGCATCTAATGGAGAAATTTGACCATCAGTTCTAATATTTAAAATAACTCTTTCAAAGTTAGGGTTGTCTGCTACAAGAACATTCTCAATTTTGTAAGTTGCACTACGAACAGGAGTGAAGTAAGCATCTAGTGCTATATATCCATCTTCTAGTTCATCGTGAGTATCTTCACTTGGAACATAACCGATACCTTGTGCTATTTTGATCACAAAGTTTAAGTTAGAGTCCTCGTTAAGAGTAGCAAGATGAGCATCTGGTGTTACCACTTCAACTTCATCATTACTTAGGTCTGAACCTTTAATAGTACATGGACCAGCAAAACTATAGCTTATTTCTGCTTCAGCAGCTTCATCTTTAAGCTTAAAGCGAATCTCTTTAAGGTTTAGGATAAAGTCTGAAATATCTTCAAGCATACCGCGCACTGAGTCAAACTCATGCTTAGCACCTTCGATTTTAATAGCAATTGGTGCGTAACCAACTGAACTACTTAATAAAAAACGGCGAAGTGGATGAGCTAAAGAGATAGCATAACCTGTTTCAAAAGGATATGCCATAATATTAGCTTCATTCTCACTAATCTGTTCTACCTCAAATTCTTGAGGAGCAAGTGGAGTAGTTTTAATTTTTTTCATTCTCTAACGCCTTTTATTAACTATTATTTCGAATAAAGTTCAACGATTAAACGCTCTTCTACAGGTATAACAACTTCTTCACGTTCAGGTAAACGAGTAAAAATACCAAACACTTTATCAGCATCAATATCAACCCATGGAGCTAAACCAGTTTGATTAGTTAATTCCATAGCACGAACAATTTGATTGTTCTTTTTGCTACTTTCACGAACTTCAATTTTCTGACCAGGTCTTACACGGTAAGAAGGAATATCTAGTTTTTTGCCATCTACAAGTAGGTGACCATGAGTAACAAGTTGACGAGCGAAACGACGAGTTGAAGCAAAGCCCATTCTGTAAACTACATTATCAAGTCTGCTTTCAATTAAAGTAATAAGGTTTGTACCTGTATTTCCTTCTCTTCTTTTTGCTTCAACAAACAGTGCACGGAATTGTTTCTCAGAAACACCATACATGAATTTTGCTTTTTGCTTTTCATTAAGTTGTAAACCATACTCAGAAACTTTCTTACGACGCTGACCATGTTGACCAGGACCATAAGGTCTTTTTTCTAATGCAGATTTACCTGCTAAACGACGTTCACCTTTTAAGTTAAGGCTTACACCGAATCTTCTTTCGATTTTTTCTACTGGACCTCTATATCTTGCCATCAGTAATCTCCTTAAACTCTACGACGCTTAGGTGCGCGACAACCGTTGTGTGGTAATGGTGTAACATCTTTCATAAATGTAACACGTATGCCTTCGATAGCGCCTACAGCTTTAACTGCAGTTTCACGACCTGAACCTGGACCTTGTACTTTAATACCAAGATCTTTAATACCATGAACTTGTGCTTTTGCTACTGCATCTTCAACAGCTGCTTGAGCCGCGAATGGAGTAGACTTCTTAGAACCTTTAAAACCAAGGCTTCCAGCAGAACTCCAAGCGATCATGTTACCCATCTCATCTGTAATAGTTACAAGTGTATTATTAAATGATGCAGCGATATGAACGATACCACGTGCAATATTCTTTTTTACTACTTTTTTTCTAACAGCTTTTCTTTTTGCCATCTATAAATCCTTATGCTGCGCCGACAGTTTTACGTTTACCCTTACGAGTACGCGCATTTGTCTTAGTTTTTTGACCACGACATGGAAGACCACGACGGTGACGAAGACCTCTATATGAACCTAAATCCATAAGTGACTTTATATCCATAGCAACTTTCTTACGTAAATCACCTTCAACCATATGGTTTGCACGGATTTCCGCAGTGATTGCTGCTACGTCTGCTTCGTTTAGTTCGAAAACTCTTTTGTTATAGTCTATACCCGTCGCGTCTAAAATTAGACGAGATGCGTGTAAACCAATCCCATAGATGTATGTTAGACCATACTCTACTCTTTTCTTTTTAGGTAAATCAACACCAGAAATACGAGCCATGGTTATCCTTGTCTCTGTTTATGTTTTTTAACTTTGCAGATTACTCTTACAATGCCTTTTCTCTTAACAACTTTACAGTCATCACACATCTTCTTTACTGAAGCACGTACTTTCATTGAAAGCTCCTATATTTATCTCATAGAATCAGAACTCATCCCGTTTCTATTCAGTCACTAAAGCTACGCGTTTCACGCGAGAGTCAATGAGTTTTTTAATTTATCTTTGCTGCATGTAGGCAGATACATTATTCTCGTTTCTTGCCAATACTTTTATCTATATAATAGTATATATGGATAGAAATACTCTAGCTTTATGTTAAAACAGCAAAGCGGATGAGGATTGTACCCAAATTAATGTAAAAGATTTATTAAGAAAGATTAATCTGTTTGTGTTTATCTAAGAAAAAGCTATTTTAGTGCTAAAACAACCCTTAGTTTAAACTAATAAGGCAGAAATGTGTCTCCTGAAGAGCTTTTATGTTTAAGTTCTCATCCTCAAACAAATCACCATCTTTTAGGACTTCACC
>JAQIBW010000072.1 GCA_027858865.1 Sulfurimonas sp.
AAAACATACAAAATCCCCTTTTGTAATGTTTCTTCATTTACATTTATAAAAGCCAATGTTTTTTGACCTAGTAATTTATCCAATTCAAAACTGCTAATAGAACTCATAATTAACTTTGAAGTCCCCTTAACAGTAGTAGATAAGTCTGTAGTATGGTTTGAGCTGTCTTTAAAAACTAGCTCATAAGCAAAGAGACGCTTTTGATCATCATATATTTTTTGTTTAGATATATTAATTACATTCATTCTCTATATCCTTTATTTTTTATATTATATCATCTTACAAAGACTCACTCATTAAAAAAATAATTATTTGATTTTTCTGATAATCATAACTTTGAGGTAGTTTCCTTCTTTGAACTTATCAAGCACTCTAAAGTCTTTTGGCAAAGAGAAGCTTTTTTCTACTTTGTATTTTCCATTTAGCTCTTTAAAAGCTTTAAATACAAAGTCACTGAATGTCATCATGCTAAAGTTTGCAGCATTTGTTGAAGCTACTATAACACCATTTTTATTGGTTATCTGAATAGCCTCTTTTAGAAGTTTTACATAGTCCTTTGAAGCACTAAATGTATGTTTTTTTGATCTTGCAAAACTAGGTGGATCAAGTACTACCATATCAAACAATAACTTTTTTCTTACCGCATAATTGAAGTAGTTAAAAACATCCTCAACGATAATATCATGAGCAGACGAATCTATATTATTTACACTGAATTGTTCTTGTGTTTTAGAGAGGCTTCTTTTTGCTAGGTCAACACTTGTGGTTTTTTTTGCACCACCAAGAGCCGCAAAAACTGAGAAAGCTCCTGTGTAGGAAAAAGTGTTTAGTACAGTTTTACCTTTTGCGTATGTATCACGGACTGTTTTTCGTACATCTTTTTGGTCTAAAAAAACTCCGACCATAGCTCCATCATCCAAATATATAGCAAAGTTAGCCCCATTTTCTTTTACGATTATTGGAGAGGGTGCTTTTTCTCCACAAACAAAATCATCAGCATCATCGAGATATTTTCCCTTACCATCAAATCTCTTTTTTTGATAGATGCCTTTATAGTCAACAGTCGACTTAAGAGCTTCTAAAATCTCTTTTTTTAGCTCGTATATCCCGATTGAGTACCAAGTCAGCATATAAAATCCGTCAAAGTAGTCTATGGTTAAACCGCCGATTCCGTCACCTTCACCGTTGAAGACTCTAAAAGCTGTAGTATTTTCATATTTAAAGAAACATTCTCTGTATTCTATGGCAGATTTTATTTTCTTTGTAAAGTAGGTAGCATCTATAGACTCATTTGCATCACGAGAGAGAACCCAGCCATAACCTTTGTTCTGGATGCCATAATAGCCTTTAACGATGAACTTCCCTTTAGAATCTACAAGGTTTATGATACTGCCTTCATCTGTCACTTTGTTCCAGTCCACAACAGACTCTTTTGAAATCAGCGGGTATCCATCTTTGTAGTCACCAATAAATTCTGATTTTACAGTTAATTCTATTTCAGTTTTCATGCTTTTTTATTCTCAAGACGGTCATACATAGCTAGCATATTATAATAGTCACTATGAAGAGTTGTATCTATAATAAAATCATCACCATCGAGTATTCGTAAGGCATTTTGAACTTTGGGCTGTGAGAAAATATCATAGAGAGCTTGCTCATATTCTGCAAAATCTAACTCTAATTCTTCCATATGAGAAAGCTCAACAATAATATGTCCAAGTTTATTATCTGAATATTCAAGAAGTTCAAGAGCCTCGTCATACTCACTTAGTAAGAAATGCATCTGTGCTTTAAACTCTCTCATCGTAAAATTGGTTTCAAATATAACACCGATATACTTTTCCATATTTAGTGAGTCTTCAAGCGATTCAATACTTATCATTATGTCTTGAGGGTCATAATCAGAAAAGTTTAAAACCATATCACGAATTTCTTTGCCATTGTTTTTGTTGTTGTAAATAAGGTCTTCTATGGGATAAACTTCCGAGATTCCGGGGACTATCATCTGACAGGAGTAAAAACCAAGATAGTTATACTCTCTTAAGTAACTTTCTTTGCCCATCTCAGTTAAAATGTTCATAAGACAATCATACTCTTGCTCACTTGTTTTACCAGTGTAAAGAAATGGTGAATACTCAAAGCTTTTTTTAGCACTCAAAAAGCCAAACCCAAGTTTTCCGTTTGAATCTATAAAATGAGATTCCAGATTAAAACTGTCTGCGACTAGACTCATATCAAAAGTAGGTATTTCAAAAGTATCAAGGTTTTCTAAAGAACGCCCTTGCATAAGCTCGGTCATTGTTCTCTCTAAAGAGACTTCTAAGATAGGATGCGCACCAAAAGATACAAATAGAGTAGAGTTTTTAGGGTTGATAAGCGAGATAGCAGTAACGGGAAACTTTCCACCAAGTGAAGCATCTAAGATTTCAACAATGTAGCCTAACTCTCTAAGTGCTAGAACATCTTTGTAAACTCTCGGGTATGATTCTACTATTATCTGAGGAAATTTTGGAAGTGAGTATCCATTTTTAATGATTTCTATTTTGGCGTAACGTTCAAAGATTTCACTTAAAGACTGAACTTGAGCTTCGAGTGCCGTATTTCCAGTTGCTAAACCATTGCTGACATAGAGGTTACTTAATATATTTATGGGTATATAGGTTTTTTCTTTGCTAGAGTGTTTTATAAAAGGAAGGGCCACAATTTTGTCTTCATAGTTACTATTAAAATCAACTAAGTCATCTTCATTAAGTTGTTTGTTTGGATTGTAAATTTTGCGTAATTCATCATTTAGGTAGTCCCCGCCAAATTCAAAAGCAACTTCATCTGGATAATACTTTCGCTGAGGAAGATGAAAATCAATAAAAAAGTTGTTTGTCTGAAGTCGCTCAATATACTCACCCAAAGCACTGGGTATAGATGCTTCTGAGACTATTCCTTTTCCGTTTGAGTATATATGTCTTGGTGCTTCAACTGAAGTAAGGTTTACTGAGTAGCAGTTCTCTAAAGGATGCTTTTGTTGTGAAAAAATCATCTCACAACCTACATCTGCGAGTACTTCTTTCATCTTTATTATTGACTCTTCTAGAGGCGCATTTTTAGATAAAAGATTCATTAACTAGTGTCTTGTTCTGATTTTTTCGTTGTTTTTTGTTTGCGGTGTCGTGGTTTCTTTATTCTATTTTTTGAAGGTTTTATATCTTCTCTAAGGCTTGTAGCTACAAAGTTTTTAACTTCTTTTTGTGGGATGTCCATCTTCATCATTATCTCAATTGTGCGAAGTGTTCCTTCTTCCTCAGGAGTTACAAAAGAGATAGATTCTCCTATTTCATCAACATAACGAAGACGCATAAAATAATCATCTTCATGTGTAGGAAGTTCGTAGTTTACCATGACTTGTATCTTTGTTAAGCCAAGTGATTTGAAAATCATATCAGTAGTAATAAGTATATTTATTTTAGAGGTATTAAAAGCTTTAGCTGCCTCTTGTAATTGTGCTTGTTTATGGTTTCCATGAACAATCATGGCTTTTATATCATGAGCCTCAAGATATGTGCTGAGTGCATTAGCTGAACGTTTGCTTCTAGCAATAACAACAGTTTGCTTAGTCTCACTATTTTTTATAAACTGCTCAAACATAGAAGCTTTGTCTTGTATTTGTACTAGATGAACTACTTGTTTAGTTCTTTCGCCTACGCTTATGTTGTCATAGTACTTTTTTTTATTGGTTTTTTTAAGTGGCTCAGACATATAATTGATTCCTTGAATATTTGAAGAAATTATAGCTAAGCAGACATAAAAAGATGGTTTATTATTTAAGTAGTGGAAGAGTATTTAGCATCTCTTCACAGTAATCCCACTCATCAAGTGTATCTTTCCACTCTTTTGGAATAGCATCTACACCTTTATATGCACCAAGAACCATACCTATAGCTATACCTCTTGAAGCATTATCTCCACCAACCATAGTGTTGGCTTGCAGTGCTTTTTTTAGTCCATTTTCTTCATTTGCATATTTTAGTATGAAGTATACAGCACCGGGTAGAGTACCTTCTGTTGGACTTGCTTTTCCTACTTTAATAGGTTCTGAGCGACCTACATCCCATAGTCTAGCCATACTTGTTATTGCCACGTCATCAGAAAACTGTTCACGATATAGTGCTGAGTTCTCATCTGTGGCTTCTTTAACTTTAGCAATAGCCTGAGAGACTTTATCACTTATAAATCCACCCATGTCCACAGCAACCATCTGTATGGCATCTGATGGACTAATACCATTTATTACTCTATGCGTTACACGAGCAAAAAACTCTCCACCACCAAGAGCGTGAACATCTCTATGTGTAAACATACTTTTTCTTGCTACGTCTACAATCTCGCTCTCAGTATCATAATAAGCATGCGCTGCGACGTGACGAATAGCCATTGCATTAGAGATGCCACCTAGATGTTCAACGGGCACACCTTGTTTTACTTGCGCGTAAGTCTCTTTTGTCATAGTACATATCCAAGAGCCCCAGTTGTTTTCAAGTCTATTCATCCAGTGCGGAATGATGTTTGCAACGTTAAAAGTAGGGGTATCTGCAATAGCCGCAAGATGTTCTAAAACTAAGATATTGTAATCACCATAGTCAGTAGTTCCCCCGGCTTTTTTTCCAGGATGATAGTTTCTCTCACCCCAGCCGATACCATGAGTTTGTCCACCCATCATTTCACCAGGTGACATAAACTTCTCTATAGGTTTTTCGCCATAGGCTTGATATATCTTTTTGGCATCATATTCATAATGACTACCTAAGCAGAGTGCATCAGCAACTATAGCACCGAAAAAAGTACCTTTTATTTTTTCTTCTTTTGTAATATTACTCATAATCTATTCCTATTATTTTTAGCCATTGTATCTAGGCAATATTTAATGTTATATGTCAGTTTTTAAAATATCTTTTTGCTTAGGAATATTTAAGAAGTAAGAGTTTGATAATACATTTTGCTTTAGTAAATCACATAATCTTTTGTTACCCGTCGCCAGCTTACTCAGTGCCTGGC
>JAQIBW010000298.1 GCA_027858865.1 Sulfurimonas sp.
GTAGTGGAAAGTCTCCACTCATAATTTCGTATCCTCCGGTAAGTGTCCCAGGTTTTATTTCTTTTCCTCTTGAGAACTTACTCTTTTGTAGTGTCCCGTAACTAAATATCTTTATACCCAATGTCCTGCCTTTTAAAATAAATTATTCTTCCAGTTACATAATACAGTAGTTATGTAGCATGGGTATAGCAATCATTTGTTTTATAAGAATTCTTGTATAATATCCTCATGCTTAAACTATTAATTTCTTTTTTATTACTCTTGTCCTTATTAGATGCTAAGGATATCTTTCCTACCTTCAAGCTTAGTTCAATTGGTTATGTAAGTGACTTTGTTGTAGATGCTAACAATCTCTATGCTGCAAATGATATGGGAACGGTAGATGTGTTTGATTTGAGCACCAAAAAAATGGTTAACCAGATTGTCCTACCACCTGTTACTACCGCTTTGAACAAACTTATAGCTGCAAATATCATGAGCGTTGATTATCTAAATGGGAAAGTCCTCATTGTGAGCATCGGTAAAGACTCATTTAGGAATGTCTGGATATATGAGAACTATGAACTGAAGAACATAGTAAATGAAGAGAAAAAACTTACGATAAAAGAAGCCCGTTTTTTAAGTGATGGGCAAATCATTTTTGGTACACTAGGCTCAGAAGTCATCCTTCATGACAGACGTGAACAGTACAATATCTATAAGACGCAAGCCTCACACAGTACACTCGGTGACATAATGCTAAGTCCTGACAAAACTGAGATAGTCATTGTAGATGAGAGTGGTGCAGTTAAGCTTCTAGATGCCAAAAGTTCTAAAATAAAAAAGATCTATGATTCACAAAATGTAGATAATATCTACCATGTCGCATATAGCAACGGCGTTATTCTTACGGCTGGGCAAGATAGACGAATGGCCGTATATCAAAATGGACAAAAAGACTACCATATAAAAAGTAACTTTTTGGTCTACTGCGTGGGTCTAAGTCCAAGTGCAAAAATCGGGGTATACACTAGCACAGAAGAACACCACTTACAACTCTTCAATCCAACTACAAAGAGTCAAGGGGATCGTCTTGTAGGTCATGACAAGCCTGTAAATCAGATAAGATTTATAAATGAAAAAGAGCTATTTAGCTCTGAGGGTCGTAGAGATATTTTTTACTGGAAGCTAGACTAACTCTTCACATATTTAGCTAAAAAACTGTTTAGCTGATTTGCAAATTCATGTGCGTCTTTACTAGAAAATGGTTTAGGACCTCTTGTCATCTCTCCACTCTCTCGAATCTTTTCCATCAAGTCTCTCATCGCAAGATATTGCTTGATGTTATCAACGCTATATAACTCTCCACGATGGTCTATTGCGTGAGCATCTTTACTTATAACTCTGTCAGCAAGCGGGATATCTGCAGTGATTACAAGATCACCCTCTTGAACCATCTCAACTATCTTATGGTCAGCTTCATCCGCTCCTGCATCTACTATTATATAAGTTATATTTTTTGATTTACCGATGTCTATTTTTTTGTTTGCGACAACAAATGTTTTAAGCCCGAGTCTCTCTATAGAGCGAAATAAAATCGGCTTTAAAAGATTTGGAAAAGCATCACCATCTAGATATATATTAATCAATTACTGATTCTCTCTTTGCATTACTAAATTTATATAGAATTCTACTATAATACTTTTATAAAAAGGATTCATTTTGGCATTTAATTTAAAAGATACTCTTGTTATTGGCATCTCTGCTACCGCACTCTTTGATCTATCAAAAGAAGATAATATATTTGCCAAAGAGTACAAAAACAATCCTGAAAATGCCATTGAAAAGTATAGAGAGTATATGCTCAAAAATGAACACCAACTATTAGGCGAAGGTATAGGGTATCCTCTTATTAAAGCTTTATTAGATCTCAACAAGTACAAAAAACAAGGAGATGCTCCTCTTGTTGAAGTCTTAATAATGTCAAGAAATTCTCCAGACACTGGAGTGATAGTTTTAAATAATATAAAAAAACTAAACCTAAATATAACAAGATCTGCTTTTACTGCCGGGGAATCTAGTGCAGACTATTTAGA
>JAQIBW010000128.1 GCA_027858865.1 Sulfurimonas sp.
TGAAGAGTATATTATTGAGCTTGTTAATGCAACTAGAAATCCTAGTGATTATGGGCTTGATGAGTTAAAAGACTTTATTCAGTTTGGTGCTTCTCCTCGTGTGAGCATCGATATGTTTAAGGCTGTAAAAGCTATGGCATACTTAAGAGGTAAAGATTTCGTAACCCCTGTTGATGTAGCTTACATCGCAAAAGAGATTATGCGTCATCGTATCGTTCTAACTTATGAAGCTGAGGCAGAAGGTGTTACAACGGATGAAATAATACAAAAAGTTTTAGAAACTGTAGCAATTCCATAGGTTGTTAGTTTGAGTAAACTTCAAAAAATCCTAGTTCGTGCAAGACGTCAGGTCTTTAGTGAAATGGTTGGTAACAATCCTTCTATCTTTCAAGGCGAAGGTTATGACTTTATTGAACTACGCGAATATATGCCTGGTGATGATATACGTCATATCGACTGGAATATTACAGCGAAATTGCAAAAGCCGTTTATCTAGATTTTTCGTGAAGAGAGAGAGTTAAATGTTGTTCTCGCTACAGTTTTAAATGGAAGTGTTCACTTTGGCTCTAAAAAATTTAAACAAGATGTGATAGCTGAAATATCTGCACTTCTTGGTTTTTCAACGCTAAAAAATGGTGATTTACTGAGTTCATATATCTTTACTGACAAGATGCTTTCAGCTACAAAACCAAGCAAAAAACTTCACCAAATTCAAAAAAATGTAAAAGAAATTTTAGACTTTAATGCACTGAATGAAAAAGTAGACTTTAAAGTAATAGCAGACACTTTGTATAAACGATTAAGAAGAAAATC
Source organism: Sulfurimonas sp. (assembly GCA_027858865.1). Taxonomy (GTDB): domain Bacteria; phylum Campylobacterota; class Campylobacteria; order Campylobacterales; family Sulfurimonadaceae; genus Sulfurimonas. The sequence continues at coordinate 814 of JAQIBW010000128.1, forward strand.
ACTTATCTTAGTTATAGGAGATTTTTTTGAGATTCCAGATTTTAAATTACTTGCAAAAAAACATGAAGTCGTAGCAATCATAGTTCGAGATAAACTTGAAGAAAAACCGCCTGAAATGGGTTTTGCTTCTTTGGTTGATCCTGAGAGTGGGGCAATTTTAGAAGGTGATTTTAACTCTTCAAGCGTAGATGCTTACGCTAAAAAAGTAGCGGCACACGACCATAAACTATATGATACATTTAGAAAACATCAGATTAGATTTACTAAAATATATACTCACAGTGTATCCAGTGTAGAACTTCGTAGATTGTTTGAGGGTAGGTAAATGGCAGATACAAAACAACACTTTGATATTCCACTACATGATATTAAACCTATAGTAGATATACAAGAATATTCTCTATATTTCTTATTAGGGATAAGCTTCTTCGTACTTTTAGTTGTCTTGGGAATTATTTATTTAATATACAAATATATTAAAGCAAAAAATGCTTATAACATTAGAGTAGAACACTTTAAAATCATAAATTCACTAGATTTAAGTGATACGAAAAATGCAGCATATACTATTACTTCCCTTGGATTTACTTTTAGAGGTGATAGTGAAAGACACTCTGAGATGTATGATAACTTGGTTCAAAGATTGGAATCTTACAAGTATAAAAGAGAAGTTGATGAGTTTGACAGTGAAGTGATGGGTTATATAGGAGTTTATAAGGGCATGATCGATGTTTGACGGACTTTATTTTGAGTTCCCAAGACTTGTCTTTGTAATCTTTTTTTTCATAGCTTGTGCGTCTCTATGTAAGATGAAACTGCCATCCCTGTACTTTCCTCATACGGGACAGTTTATGAAAAACTCCGTGTCAGCATCTAATCTGTTGTTTATTTTAAAGTGGCTGGGAATCATAATGCTTATCCTTGCTCTAATGTCACCGGTTAAAGATGAACCGTATGAGCTTGAACCAAAAGACGGTTATGAGATAGCACTTATACTAGACGCATCTCAGTCTATGAAAGCTCAGGGTTTTGATGTCAGAAATCCTCAGCTAACAAGATTTGATGTTGTTAAAGATATTGTTAGTAGCTTTGTAAAAGAAAGAACAAATGACAACATAGGTTTAGTCGTGTTTGGAGCTTACTCTTTTATAGCATCTCCACTTACTTATGATGAAAATATCTTAAATAAAATTGTCTCACAACTCTACATAGGGATGGCTGGACAATACACAGCACTATATACATCTCTAGCTCAAGGTGTAAATCTTTTAAAAATGAGCAAGTCTAAGTCAAAGGTAGCTATTTTACTTACAGATGGTTTTAGTACTCCTCAAATAGATAGAATACCATTTGATGTGGCTCTTGATATGGCAGCCAAAGAGAAGATAAAAGTTTATCCTATTGGTATTGGGATGCCTCATGAATACAATATTCAAGTCTTAAAAAAGATAGCTGAGAGAACCGGAGGCAAAGCTTTTGGAGCAGCGAGTGCAACTGAACTACTAGAAGTTTACAAAGAAATAGATGCACTAGAAAAGTCAGAAATTAAAGCTGAAACATTTTCATACATAAAGTATTACTATGTTTATCCTCTTTTTATATCTCTACTATCTCTGATGCTATATGTATATTTGAGAAATAAAAGGGGGCATGCGTGAGTTTTTTACATCCTGAGTTTTTATACTATATGTTACCGCCTCTTTTCATACTTTTTGGACTTCTTCTTACTCAAAAAGAGACTCAAGCTCATTTTTTCTCTAAAGAGGTTATGGACAAGCTTAGAGTAAGTGCAAATACTTTAACTCTTAAAGCCAGAAATGCCCTGTTTTTAATGATTGGATTTTTTATTATCATAGCACTTGCGCAGCCTGTGATAGATGATGGTAAAGTAATGGTTAAAGCCAAAAGTGCAGATATTATGATAGCTCTAGATATCTCAGACTCGATGCTAGCAGAAGATGTGTACCCAAATAGACTCGAACTTGCAAAACAAAAAGCTTTAACTTTACTATTGAAATTTCCTGATGAACGTATTGGTATTATGGCTTTTGCAAAAAACTCATACCTTGTTTCACCACTTAGTTTTGATACAAGTGCAGTAAGCTTTTTACTGACTCAACTAGATACAACTTCCATAACTCAAAAGGGAACAGACTTTTTGTCTATCTTAGATGTTTTTTCAAAATCACAAAAAAGTGAAGGTGAAAAATATCTTCTCATTTTTAGTGACGGTGGGGACTCTAAAGACTTTTCAGATGAGATAGCACTAGCAAAAAAAAGTAATATAGTTGTCTTTATCTTGGGAGTAGGTACTGTAAAAGGTGCTCCCATAAAGCTAAAAGATGGAAGTTTTATCAAACTTCATGATGAGATATTAGTTTCGACATTAAATGAAAACATATCAGAGTTGGCAACTTCAAGCGGCGGTGTATATATTCAAAATACAACTTCTACTTCTGACATAGAAGCGATGCTGCGAGAGATAAAAAGTATATCAAAAGAAAAAGAGTTAAAGAGTGAAGAGATACACAAGTTTATTCCTCTTTTTTACTATCCTGTGGGAATGGCTCTGTTTCTCTTACTAATTGCTACTAGTTCTATGAGTAAGAGAGTTGAAGTACAACTTCCCTCCGTGTTTATGCTTTTTGCTTTTATGTTTGCATCTGTAGATGCAAGAGCTGGCATCTTAGACTTTATGGATTTAAATGAGGCGAAAGAAGCTTATAAGTCAGAAGATTATGAAAAGTCCGCAAAACTATATGAGAAGTATGCTGAGAGTTCTAAAAAAGGCGAGGGTTATTTTAACGCAGCTAACTCTCTGTATAAACAAAAAAAGTTTAAAGAAGCTGTAGAGTCTTATGAGAAGGCAACTTTTGATGATAAAAGTTTAAGAGCAAAAAACTTTTCAAACATGGGTAACGCTCAGGCAAAAGGACAAAATCTTCAAAAGGCTGTAGAGTCGTATGAGAAGGCACTTAAGATAGAAGAAGATAAAGATACTAGAGAGAACTTAGAAGAGGTGAAAAAACTTCTTAAAAAACAAAAAAAAGACTCTAAAAAGAGTGATAAACAAAACGATAAAAAAGATAAAAAGAAAGATGATAAAAGTGAATCTAAAGACGGGGATAAAGATTCAGATAAAAAAGATAAATCTAAAGAAGATGAAGATAGCTCAAAAAGTAAAAAGTCTAAAGATAAAGAGCAAAATAAAGATGATATGAAGTCAAAAAAAGAAAAAGACTCAGATGCAAAAGATAAAAAAAGTGAAGATGCAAAGAGTGAAGAAGAGAAAAAAGAGCAGTTAGAAAAACTTGATAAAGATGATGAGAAAAAAAGCTCCAAAGAACAAAGTAAAGCTCCAAATCTATCTAAAGAAAAAATGAGCGATGCTGAAGAAGCTAAATGGATAGACCAGCTTAATTTACAAAAAAATACTTACCTTTATAAACTTGGTGAGCAAAAACCTATGAAGGAAACCAGTAATGAAAAACCTTGGTAAGATAATTTTATTTTTACTATTAGCACAAAATTTGGCGTTAGCAAGTGTGAAAGCAACAGTAGATGCAACTAGCATAGAAGTTGGTGAGATGGTTACATACTCTTTACACATTTCCGGTGTAGATGTGCAGAGACCAAATATCCAAACACTTTGTGGGGTTGATGTTATCTCTACTAGTTCACAAACATCCATAGAGATGCTAAATGGAGATATATCTAGAAGCAATGTACTAAGCTATAAGTTTATGCCGCAAAAGAGTTGTGTGATAGAACCTGTGGAAGTTGAAATTGATGGAAATATCCAAAAGAGTAACTCTGTAAAGATAGAAGTAGGTAAGGTTGTTGCAAATAAAGATGCTGATTTTATCTTGTCACTTGAGACTCCTGTAAAAGATGTTTTTGTTGGTGAGCCATTTGAAGTAACTCTCCTTTTTAAACAAAAAAGAGATGCTGAGGCGGTAGATAGTAAGTTTGTACCACCTGAGCTAAAAGGCTTTTGGATTAAAGGTGAATCAAAACCACAAAGAAGCCAAGATGGAAATTATTCAGTTTCAAAAGTAGTCTACACTATGGCAGCTCAAAGAGTTGGAAAACTAGATATATCAAAGGCTCAGATGCGTATAGCATCTAGAGCGCATGTTCGTGATAGCTGGGGTGCTTGGATACCAAAGATCAAGTGGAAGACTTACTACTCAAATGAGTTGAGCGTAGATGTAAAGCCACTCCCTGGTGGTGTTAACCTTGTAGGTAACTTTAGTATAATTGCTACTGCAGATAAGTCTGAGATAAATCCAAGTGAAGCTCTAAATCTTAGCATCGAAGTTTTAGGAAACGGCAATTTAGAAGATATT
>JAQIBW010000147.1 GCA_027858865.1 Sulfurimonas sp.
TCACTTACACTCAATTGATTTCTTGCAGCAGTTTTTTTAATGTCATCATAAACTTCACCGCTACTAATTGATAGTTTTCGCTCATCTATCTCTTGGAGTTCAAGAGTTTTTCTTATCAAAGCATCTGTTGCAGATTTAGCATCTCTTTTTGAAGTCTGCATCTCTTTTTTGATGTCATAAAGAGTAATAGCATTACCTTTTACAACAACAGCGATACCATCAACAATCTCAGCACTCAGTGTTACGGTAAGTATAATAGTTAAAAATATTTTGTACATTAATTATCCTATAAAGTTAAAAAAAGTATTTTACCTCTTTTTAGCCAATAGTTGCCTAAAATAGTTTTACAGCTGGGTAACGACCATATTTCTACCTGATTCTTTTGCTTTATAAAGAGCATTATCGGCTCTTTTAAAAGTAAGATTAGTATCTTCTCCAACATAATACTTAGTTAAACCGATTGATGTTGTAATATTTATGGTATTTTGAATTTTTCTTTTCTCTATGTTAGTTCTTAACTTCTCTGCTATCATTTGAGCTTCTTGCAAATCAGTATTTTTTAACATAATAACAAACTCTTCTCCACCCCATCTAGCTACTACGTCATTATCTCTCAAAGAGTTTTTAAGTACCCTCGCTACATCTTTTAGTGCTTCATCACCAACTTGATGTCCATGAGTATCGTTAATAGATTTAAAATGATCAATATCTGCGATTAGTATAATAAAATCAGTATCGGCTTTTCTTTGATGAAGGGTAATAGAAGTCATTAACTCATCAAAATATCTACGGTTGTAAAGTTGAGTCAGTGGATCAGTTATATAGAGTTCTTCAAGAAGTTTTTCATTTGTTACATCTTGATAAACTGCATTAAACTCAACTAATTCCCCAGTTTCATTTATGATAGGTGTTATCCTAGACTGAACCCATTTCTTATCACCTGATGATGTCTTATTTTCTATTTCACCAGACCATGATTTTTTACTTAAAATGGTCTCCCATAATTCTTGGTAGACCAAATCAGGTAAAGTTCCACTTTTCAAGATAGAAGCTTTATTACCAACAAGTTCATTCTTATCATACTTAAAAAACTCACAAAAAAGAGTACTTACATCTGTAATGGTTCCTTTTGTATTAGTCTTTATTATCATGATATTTTTATCAATAATTTCTTGATCATGCTCTAAGATATTATTTAACTCATTTACCTTTTCTATCTCTTTTTGGAGTGAAAGTTTTGTCTCGTGGAGTTCACTGATATTGTAAACAGAAACCATAACTTTATTTTCACTCACTATGTAAGGTGAAATTGTCACTTGTTGCTGAATTAACTTCAATGCTGTTTTAGTAACTTTATTTCGTATGATAGGTAGAAAAACAGTGTTACTATTTGAGTCATAAAAGGTAGGAGTATTTAATCTAAGTGCTGTTCTTATCTTACGAAGTAAGATTATGTAGTTGATATCGGGATAGAATTCTTGAAGACTTTTGCCAATAATCTCTTCACTGCTTATTTGAGTACTTACACTTAGCCATCTGTTCCAGTAAGTTACTGTGAAGTTTTCATCTATAACAAAATGACCATTTTCTAAAGAATTTAACAAAACCTCAGGACATTTTAAACCATCCATTACTAATACAACTCTTCTATTTTTTTATCTATTAAATCTCTTAGACTGATGATAGCTTCATCTTTTGTAAGTATAAAAATATTTGCAGATATATTTTTATCTTTAAACTCTAACTCTGTACTGATTACTATGATTTTTGAGTAGCTGGTAACCTCATCATCATCTATAATATTTGATGCATTTAAGAAATTGGATGTTGGAGCAAAGAACTGAACTTGAACATCCAACTCTTCGGTTAAACGGCTTACTATTGAAGATGTAATAATATTTGTCAGCTCCATAACAGCATCAGTAATATCATCTTCTAAAGGCATTTGTATCTCGTATAAATGTGCACCTAAGTTGTTTGCGGAGTCTTCACTTATGATAAACACACACTCTCCGCCAAATTTACCTGAAAAAAGTTGTTTTATCATATAGTAATTTGAATCTTTATCAATATTGTCAATAACAACTTGATTCAACTCACTCATATCTTGAATAGATATTTTTGGTATATGCATAGTACCAAAAGCATTTAAAAGTTCAGCTACATGGGCGGTTGCCTGACCAATTGAAATATTCATAAACTCTTTTAGAGCGTCTGTTTGATCTTCGTTGAAAATCATACTATTAAATCATTTATGAAGATATTTTGCATTTTCTCATCATTGATTGGTTTAGGAAACATATTTTTAGCACCTAGTTTTAGAACTTTTTCTCTTGCTTGGGCCTGTATATCGGCACTGACAACGATTACCTGAGCATCTGAGTCTATCTTCATAATCTCAACTAGAGCTTCATATCCATCCATTATAGGCATTGTTAAATCTAAAAATACCACACGAGGTCTCTCTTTTTTAAATACTTCTACAGCGATGGCCCCATTTTCTGCTTGAAAAAATTCCGTAGCCGGCTCAACATTTTTCACTGATTTTATAAGTGACAATCTTGCTAGCTTTGAATCATCTACAACTAATACTTTCAAATCTCTAAACTCCAATAGCGCTGTTATTGTATAACTTTAATTTATTCATCATATTTTATCATAATTAGCTTAACACTCAACGATTTTTCAAGGACAACTGCTAAAAAATTTAACCCTTCTTTAACAAATATTTGTCTAAAATTCAACTATTAAAACAAAAGGCTTTCTCATGGTTGTTACTCGTTTTGCTCCTAGTCCTACTGGCTATCTTCATATTGGTGGTTTAAGAACCGCCCTTTTTTCGTACCTTTGGGCTAAAAAAAATGGTGGAGAGTTTGTTCTTCGCATCGAAGATACTGATAAAGCAAGAAACTCTCAAGAAGCTACAAATGCCATACT
>JAQIBW010000097.1 GCA_027858865.1 Sulfurimonas sp.
GAAACAGGCTTTGATAAGTTGGCAAGATCACTAAATCTAGGGGATTTTATCTTTTTATCAAATGCAGAACAAAACAATGGGGGAAGAGAAAAATCATCTCTTTTATCAAATGCTTTTGAAGCTGTTATCGGGGCAATTTATCTTGAAGCAGGTCTTGGTACTGCCGCAGATATTGCGATAAAATTAATAGAGAAAAATCATGATGAGATATCTTTAGATTCTCTGTTTCGTGACTATAAGACAACACTACAGGAGCTTACGCAAGCTAGATTTGGAATAACTCCAGAGTACAAAGTTGTAGCTAGTCGTGGACCTGATCATAAAAAAGAGTTTGAAGTAGCTGTTTTTATTGAAGATAAAGAGTATTCAAGAGCATCTGGAAAAAGTAAGAAAATAGCTCAACAAGAGTCTGCTAAAGAAGCAGTTGAGATGTTAAAGAAGGAATCATAATTTGAATAGTTTTGGAACGAAGTTGCGTTATAGCACTTTTGGAGAATCACATGGAAAAGCGATAGGTTGTCTGCTTGATGGTGTTCCTGCGGGTTTAGATATCGATGAAGAGTATATTCAAAATGAACTTGACCGTAGAAAGCCTGGAAAGAGTGAGTTTGAGACTGCAAGAAAAGAAGCAGATTCAGTTGAGATTCTTAGTGGTGTGTTTGAAGGTAAAAGTACAGGTACTCCAATCGCTATGATTATCTACAATACAAACCAGAAGTCAAAAGACTATACAAATATCAAAGATGTTTTTCGTCCAGGGCATGCTGACTTTACTTACTTTCATAAGTATGGAATCAGAGATTACCGTGGTGGTGGAAGATCTTCTGCAAGAGAGACAGCAGCTAGAGTTGCCGCTGGTGCGGTTGCAAAGCTTATGCTTAAAGAGTTAGATATAGAAGTTTTAAGCGGTATTAGTGAAGTAGCAGGAATCAAAGCCCAATCTTTTGATTACGCGAAAGCAAAAAATAGTATCATATATGCACTAGATGCAAATAAAGAAGAAGAACAAAAAGAAGCAATCTTAAAAGCTAAAAATGACCACGATTCTGTAGGTGGTGTATCTAGAGTTTTGATTAAGGGTGCTCCTATTGGCCTAGGTCAGCCACTTTACTATAAACTAGATGGTGTTTTAGCAGATGCTATGATGGGTCTAAATGCTGTAAAAGCTGTTGAAATTGGAGATGGTGTTCTTAGTGCATCTACGCTTGGATCACAGAACAATGATGAGATTAGAGCAAACGGTTTTGAGTCAAATCACTCAGGTGGAATACTAGGCGGAATCTCTAACGGCGAAGATATAGTAATGAATGTTTACTTTAAACCAACTCCATCAATTTTTAAAGAACAGCACACAGTTACAACTACAAATGAAGAGGTAGATTTCTCTCTTAAAGGTAGACATGACCCATGTGTAGCAATAAGAGGAACTGTAGTTTGTGAAGCAATGGCTGCACTGGTTATTGCTGATATGTTGCTTTTAAATATGGGTTCGACTATGAGCGGAGTCAGCAAATACTATAATTAAGGAACTGTCATGAGTGTAACTAAGAGTGAAAACTCGGATGAGTGGTTTTTTTCATCAGATCAATATATACTAAGTGAAACTGATGACAGAGGTCTTATCATATATGCTAATGATCTCTTTTGTGAGATTGCTGATTATACGCTAGATGAGTTGATTGGTGAACCACATAACATAGTAAGACATCCAGATATGCCGCGCATTGCCTTTAAAGGTCTCTGGGATGATGTGCAATCAAAAGGTTTTTGGACAGGAATTGTAAAAAATCTTAGAAAAGATGGCGGATATTATTGGGTACATGCAACTGCTCTTAGAAAAGTTCACAATGATGGTTCTGTTACATATCTATCAGTTAGAAGAGTTCCTAGTCCAAGAGAAATTGAAGCTTGCATACCTCTGTATGTAAAACTAAAGTCGAGTGAGTAATCTAGCAATCTAAAATTATTACTTACAAGGGGCAGGTTTAAGACCTTTTATATTCGCTCGTATATCTCGCATAAAGCCTTTTCCTGGATCTTGTTTTTTAGTTCTATATGCATTATCTCTTTCAAGCCATAACTTACTTCCCTCAAAGCATCTATATTCATAATGACCTATAAGATATTTGATAGTACCAAACTCTTTTTTAGGTAATTTATCAGTTTGATGTTTGATATTAATTGCTCAACTGTAAGGTTTTGTTTATTATTTCCTCCGCCTACATTTTCGATACCAATAGCGCTATAATTTAAACCAATAATATGTCTAGCCATGTAATCTATGGGCATTAACTGGTGAATAGTTCCATCTGTATCAATCATAAAATGAGCAGAGACATTAACTACTCCAGCTCCTGATATATCTGCTCTGTCAGTTAAGAGCAATGGAGAATAAAACCTTTCTAATGATTTTTTAAAGTTATCTATTTCAGTATAGTGAATAACTATCATTCTGGGAATAATAGATATATTCAATGTTTGATGCTGTTCTTACAACAGGTAAATCTGCAGATGCAATGGTAAGACGTGTAAAAATTAATCCAGATGTCAGTACTGAAGATGTTGTAGAGTCAATGAAAAGCATAGCTGGCGATGAAAATATGCTTCAAGTTGGTGACTCTAGAATGGCTGAAGAACGTGATTATGAAGGTAAAAGACAGAGATATATAAGAATCCTTCACTATTGTTCTCCAAATATTGCAAAAACATTTATTGACTACTCAGTAGCATATGGTGCGTTTATGCCTTGTAGAATCCTTATAGTTGAAGATGACAAGGGTGATAGATGGTTAGTAACAATGGCTATGGAGCTAATGCTTTTTGGTGGACAGACTCTGCCTCCTGAAATGATGAAAAAAGCTGAACATGTAAGAGATACTATGTATAAAATGATGGACTTAGCCGCTGTTGGTGACTTTTAGAAGAGAGACTAAAATAGTACGCTCACATATCTCAAAACATTGTGAAAAGATAGAATAAAGAGTTTTACTTCTCTTTATTATCTATCGCACCTTTAGCAGTTTTAATTGCACTGCCTAAAGCTGTTTTAGCTACTCCCCAAGCTTGTTTACCCATTCGCTTAGCTTCTTGTGCCGCTTCTGATTTTAGAGCTGTATCGGCCCTCTTAACAGCTGTTTTTGCAAGTGATGAGAACCTCTCCCTCATAACATCAGCAGTTTCTTTAGAAATATGAACCAACTCTTCTAAATCATAGTGCATATTTTTGTTTATATCTAAAAGGAGTTTTCTTATTTCTTGTGTATTCTCACTAGCTTGAGTTTGAACAACTTGAGAGAAGAGAACATCAGTTTGATTTAGATCTTCCATAATAGTGTCATAATCTTCGATAAGAATATGTTTTGCTTCGATAGGCATGTAAGCTAAACGTTTTTTAAATCTGTCTATGGAGCGAACAAGACCGCTTCTCATCCCATGAAGAGTCGCGTTTAAAATCTCATCAGCTTTTGTCGGAGAGGCCTCTGCAATATCTATAGCCGATTGAAGGATAGTAGATAGTATCTTTCTTATTCTAATAGTATTTAGTGAACCTTCTTTAATAGCCTCAAAAGTTATATCTTTAATAACCTCTTCAGTAGTTTCTATAATATCACTGTTTTTATCTTTTTCAAGTGCAGTAATAATTGCTGATTCAACCATCTCACTTAAAAAGTCATATAAGTCGATTGACTGTAATTTTACCTGATGAAGTTTAGATAGCGCATCTTGTTGGTTTTCTAGTTTAACTTCCATCGCACTAAAAACACTGTATTTAAATTTTTGAAGTTCATCAGACTTCTTTTGCAAACTTCTCTCAATAAGTTCTTTTTGTTCTAATAGTGATTCAACATCATCTTTGAGACTCTGAGTCTCAATATCCAAGATAGTTGTAGTAATAGTTTTTATTTCATGTAGGTTTAACTCGTTTATTTTAATGTTTAGCTCATCACTAAGATGATCCATAGCCTGCGTTACTCTTTTATCAACACTTTTAAATCTACGATTATACGAGTCATTTATGTCAGTTTGTAATTTTTCTAAATCCACCATGAATCCTTTTTTGTTTTGGTTAAAGTACCATTTTAATATTTTGATGAGCCTTTAGAGCTTCATATATAAAGTTTCTGTCATCTTCGTTATGCACAAGTAAATCAAGGTTCATGCTTACGTATTTTCCGCCTTTTGAGTTTTTAGAGTGAACAAGCTTGTGCTCTCTCTCAACTATAACATCATGTATTGCTTTTTCTAGGGCTTCTTTTTCACCTGCAATCAGTTTATAAGACCATGAACATGGATATGTAAGTTCTAGTTTGTCGGTTCTATCGTTTAAAATCTCCACTTTTACCTCCTGATTTTTTTTCTAGTTGCACGTTTCTTATTATCATGCCTTTGTCTATAGCTTTGACCATATCATAGATTGTTAAAAGACCGATGCTAGTCCCCGTTAAAGCTTCCATTTCAACACCAGTTTGTCCTGTTAGTTTTGCAGTAACAGTTAGTTTAAAACCTGGAAGTTCAGCTAGCTCATCAACGTCACAGTTGATTCCGCTAAGGTTTAGAGGATGACACATAGGGATAAGCTCACTTGTCTTTTTTACACCCATAATCGCTGCAATTACAGCAGTTTGTAAAACAGGACCTTTTTTGGTCTTTTCGCTAACTATCGCATCGTAAGCATCTTGGCTCATCTCTATGATGCCAGATGCTACGGCAACTCTTGTAGTTTGGTTTTTATCAGATACGTCGACCATTTTTGGTCTTTGATTTTCATCTAAGTGTGTTAACTTCATTGCTATTCTTTAAATTGTATTTTTATTATTATAGCAGAAGAAAAGTAAGCTATCTTATTGATTCTCTTTTTGTTTTCTAAAGAGGTGATATCTAGATTTTTTAAAAGCAATTTTCATAAGATTTTCCGGACATTCATCTATATTTCTCCAGATTCCAGAGGGACACTGTATCTCTAGTGCTCCCTTTTCTTTATACTTTAAGATTTGTTTTTCTGAAGGAATTTTGTGGGGAGGTTGTATATCTACATCGCTTAAATCAATGTCTTCTAAATAAAAAACTGTTTGACAGCCTCCATCAAGAGGTGACCAGTTTGGCATACCGTCTAAAGTATAATGAACAATTTGTTTGTTTTCATACTCAACGGCGAAAACGTAAAAACCGTCAAGTCTATGTTTTTTGGTAAAGCAAAAATGACTTTTCCTTTTCCGTATATGAGACTAAAAACCTCTTGTTCAAGCTTCACTTTACTAAAGTAGTGCATTTAACATCCTTTGTTTGTGCAAATGATATTTAATTTAGATTACAATATAACTACAAGCTCAAATAAGGCTTAATGCTTCTTTGTATTCGTGAGGGTGGTTGAGGTTTAGAAATGGTTTTTCATCATCAAAGTTTACAAAAGTAGTGTTTGAATTTTTTAATAAAAATCCTAGTTTATGGTTGTCCTTTTGGAGCATTTGTTTAAACCCATTTTGGAGTGAACGATGGTAGATGCCACACATCGGCTGAGTACCAAACTCTGTCTTTGCAATAGTTGCATCTGAGTCATCTCTATCTGCATCTATGATTTTTTCTATCTCTCGTTCACTTACAAAAGGAGAGTCAACACTAAGTGCAAAAAATGCGTCCTCTTTTAACTCTTGAAATATAGCAACAAATCCTGCAGTTGGAGCAAATGTCTCTATAGTCTTAACATCTTCAATAAAGTTAGCCTCAAAATCGAACTTACTCTTTTCTTTACATGAGATATATACTGTTTTGAAGATTTTATTTAAACGAGAGAGTTGAAACTCAGTAAGAGTGTCAAAGCCAGCAAAGGGAAGAAGAGATTTATCCTTTTTCATTCTAGAGCTTTTGCCACCTGCGAAGATGACGCAGGGGATATCAAACATATTATCTAGGGTCTGTTATATAACCAGCTATAGCAGATATTGCTGCAACTGCAGAGTTTGCTAGGTAAACTTTAGAGGTTCTTGAACCCATACGTCCTACAAAGTTACGGTTAGTTGTAGAAACTGCAACCTCGTTATCACCAAGTATTCCCATATAGCCACCAAGACATGCTCCACAAGTAGGGTTTGAAACAACTCCACCTGCATCTATGATGATATCCATATAGCCAAGTCTGTATGCTTCTTTTAGGATTCTTTGAGTTGCTGGAGTTACGATAAGACGAACATCTTCATGAACTCTTTTACCTTTTAATATCTCAGAAGCAGTCTTAAGGTCACCTAAACGACCGTTTGTACAACTTCCTATAAATGCTTGATCAATTTTAATTTTATCTTCTACTGCTTTAGTTATAGAGTGACCGTTTGACGGTAAGAAAGGGTACGCGATTACTGGTTCAAGTTCTGCTACATTTATGTCTAAAACTCTAACATAAGATGCATCTGCATCTGAGTGATGAATCTTAGGCTCTCTTGCTAAGTCTTTATCTGCTAAATATTCCGCTGTAATATCATCGTAAGCAACGATTCCACTCTTAGCTCCAGCTTCAATTGCCATGTTGCACATAGAAAATCTATCGTCCATGTTTAAGTGCTCGATTGTGCTGCCTGTAAATTCTAAAGTTTTATACAACGCACCATCAACACCAATCAAACGAATGATTTCTAAGATGATATCTTTACCTGTAGTATATTTTCCAGGTTTTCCGCTAAGGTTTACTTTGATAGATTCAGGAACTTTAAACCAGTTTCCACCGCTGATCATTGCAAATGCTAAGTCAGTTGAACCCATACCTGTAGAGAATGCTCCAAGTGCACCATGCGTACAAGTATGAGAATCTGCACCGATGATTACATCACCTGGAACTATAAGACCTTTTTCCGGTAAAAGAGCGTGCTCGATACCCATATCTTTTTCATCAAAAAAGTTTTTCAGTTTATGATTTTTTGCAAAATCACGAGAGATTCTAGCCTGATTTGCAGATGCTATGTCTTTTGCAGGGATGAAGTGATCAAGAACGATAGAAAATCCATTTGGATTAGCAAGTTCTTTAGCCCCGCTAAGAGTAAAAGCACTGATTGAGATAGGAGTAGTAATGTCATTTCCAATAACCATATCGATGTTTGAGCGGATGATTTCTCCAGCGAAAACTTCTTTGCCAACATGCTCTGAAAATATTTTCTCTGTTATAGTTTGAGCCATAATGAACCTTTATAATAAGTAATAATTTCGCGATTATACCATTTCTGATTTAAAATTGCAGTGAATCTAAGTTCATTGACGATTTAACACAACTTGAAACTAAAATAATCTAATACAATGTACCCAAATAAAAAGCAACGGTTATAATTAAATGATTTATGATATTTTTACTCCATCACAAGAACTGACAAGGATAGTTAAACAGTACGTTGTTATAAATTCACTCGATGGAGTGGAGAGTCTACTTTTTCTTCCAAACGGATGCAACTTTATAGTTTTTAACAGGGGAATAGAGGGATACACTAAGATATACAATGAAGATAATTATTTTTCTATCCCTAAGAATTACTCAATAAGCGTTAAAACAAATAAGGTAAAAAAGTTTGTTTGTAATAATAAAGAAAGCTATAAAGATGTCACCTTCCCAGTGATTTTGGCGGAACTTACCCCTATTGGGTATTATCAGTTGTTCAATAAAGAAGCATCTGCATTAAACAGTAGCTATAAGGAATTAGAACCTGAAATAATAGATAAGTATTTTAAAGAGCTTTATACTCATAACACGGTAAAAGACGAACTGCAATATTTAAACAAGTCTTTGGAATCAATTTATACAGAACAAGATAGTCCACATCTCACTATATATGATGTAATAGATAAAATAGTAAACTCTTATCATTTTGAAGTAACTGTAGAGAGTCTTACAAGAGAGTTTGGATGTAGTAGAAGTACTCTGGAGAGACAGTTTAAGAAAGTTGTTGGGTTAACTCCAAAAAATTTCATCTTTGTTGCAAAGTTTTGTCAAACAGTTTTGGCATATATAGAAGATGAATGTACTTTTAAAGATCTAGAGTATCTTTATAGTGATAACTCGCACATGAATTCTGTATTTAAAAAGTTTTTAGGGGTTAGCCCTAGTGTTATACTAAATGAAGTTGCAAGTAAAAAGATACAGATTTATCAGATGCAAAAGATAAAAGACTAGGCAGATGATAAGCTATCAAGAGAAAAAACGTTTAATCAGTAAAATAATCTTTATAGTAGTTTTTTCTTTGATCGTTCTATCCTCTATGCGTGTTTTCGTTCTACATTATGATGTGTCAAATATCTCTATGATATACAACCTTATTTTTAAAGAGTTGTTCTTTTCCATTGCATCTGCTATTTCTATCATAGCTATTTTATACCTATTTATAGAAAAAGAGATTATGAGGGTAAATTCTAAAGCAGTTACTTATGCATTTACAGATGCTTTGACAGGATTAAATAATAGACATTATCTAAATGATTTTATAGCGAAGTTTACATCCTTACGCAAATATGATTCAACCTTTGCCATAGTCTTTATAGATATAGACAGATTTAAATTGGTAAATGATACTCTTGGCCATTCAACTGGAGACTGCATTCTGAAAAATCTCGCACTTAGCCTTCAATCAGTTATAAGACCTGGAGATATGCTTTGTCGTTACGGTGGAGAAGAGTTTATGATTATCTTTTGCGATATCTTTAAAGCAGATGCTCTAAATAAAGTAGAACAGATAAGAGATAGCATAGAGAAAAGATCTTTTGACTGCAAAGAGCAAAAGATTACGATTTCAGCAGGTATTAGTTTTGGTTCAAGAGATGATGATATAACTGAGGTTATGGAATATTCTGATAAAGCTTTGTATATGGCTAAAAATGCAGGAAGAAACTGTGTTAAAGTTTTTAATCTAACATAAGTTACTTTCTGAGTTAAAGTTGTTAAGAGTTATATTTTAAAGCTCTTTTTGTAAAGTCTGTAGAACAAAAGAACATTGCAACGAAAATAGGATTAATCTTAACATAGTCATCTTCTATAGATTCAAAAACTTTAAAATCAAATCCTCCGCCATTTTGGGCATCTTTTGGAGTTACCACAAAAGTTATAGGTGCTAAAGCTTTAACCATATTTAGAATTTTTTTGCTTTTTTTAGCACTGTCACTTTCTAAAATATTGAAATCTTGATTCTCTGAACTCTTGTGGGCATGTAGAACTTCTTCCAAAATATCGAGTTTATCTTTAAAAACTATCTTATTCCAAGAAAGGGTAAGTTGTTCAGATTCAATCTTTGTATGCTTAAACATAAGAGCATTAGGCTTATGCTTTTTCATCTCTTCCATAAGTCCTAGCAGGAAGTTTGCTCCGCCAACACTATCGGCACTCTTCATCATAAGTAGGTGAAGTAACTCTTTTGTATCATCATTTTGTTTGTTATAATTACACATGTTAAACCTTTAAATGGAATTATACCTTAAATAAACCACTAAGTCAGTTTCGTTTAAGCATATCATAATAACAATCCTATTATCATATCAAAAGTAAAAGAAGACAAATTTTGTCTTAATTAAAATTAATCCTATTTCATGAGGTAAAACATGCAAGTTTATTTAGACAATAATGCTACAACAATGGTAGACCCTTTAGTTGTAGAAGCAATGCAACCATTCTTTAGTGAGCTATATGGTAATCCTAACTCACTTCATAAATTTGGAACAGCTGCGCATCCTGCTTTAAGCAAAGCAATAGACCAAGTATATACTGCGTTAAACGCAAGTGACAATGATGATATCGTATTTACATCATGTGCAACAGAATCAAATAACTGGGTACTTCAATCTGTATTTACGGATTTGATTGTAAATGGAGACAAGAACCATATGGTAACAACGGAAGTTGAGCATCCATCTGTTCTTGCTACCTGTAAGTTCTTAGAAGAACAAGGTGTAAAAGTTACATACCTTCCGGTAAATGACCAAGGTATTGTAGAAGCACACACAGTTAGAAGCTTCATAACAGATAAAACAGCTATAGTATCTATAATGTGGGCTTCAAATGAGACAGGTATGATTAATCCTATTAAGGAAATTGGTGAAATTTGTAAAGAAAAAGGTGTTCTTTTTCACTCAGATGCTGTTCAAGCAGTAGGTAAAATACCTGTAGATTTACAAGATGTACATGTTGATTTTGTTTCAATGTCTGCACATAAATTTCACGGTCCTAAAGGTGTTGGTGCTCTTTATATTAAAGACTCTCATAAACTTAGTCCACTTCTTCATGGTGGTGAACATATGGGTGGTCGCCGTTCAGGTACACTAAATGTTCCATATATTGTTGGAATGGGTAAAGCTATTGAGCTTGCCACTTCTAATATTGAAGAAACTGGTAAAAAAATCAGAGAAAAAAGAGATCGTTTAGAAGATGCTATCTTAGAACTTAGTGACACATTCGTCGTTGGTGATAGAGAAAATCGTACACCAAATACTATCCTTATATCTATTAAAGGTGTTGAGGGTGAAGGTATGCTTTGGGATTTAAACAATGGTCAAATCGGAGCTTCTACGGGTTCAGCTTGTGCAAGTGAAGAGCTTGAAGCAAATACTGTTATGTTAGCTATTGGTGCTGATAATGAGCTGGCACACACTGGTATAAGACTAAGTCTTAGTCGTTTTACTACAGATGCTGAGGTTGATTATACAATTAGTCATTTTAAAGGTGAAGTTGCTAGATTAAGAGCTATTTCAAGCTCATTTGCAATTCAGAAACCGACAATAGGTGGAGAGGTTCAAGAGTGTGAACTTCACCACCACTAAAAAATAAAGTAGAAGGAGAATATTATGGCAAAAGCAGATATGTTAGGCGCATCTTTATGGGATGCGTATTCGAATAAAGTAACAACTCTTATGAATAACCCTCAACACCAAGGTGAGATTTTTGAGGCAGATGCAGAGGCTCGCGGTAACAAACTTATTGTTGCTGATTTTGGTGCAGAGTCTTGTGGTGATGCAGTACGTTTATACTGGGAGATTGACCCAGCTAACGATAAAATTATAAACTCAAAGTTTAAAAGTTTTGGTTGTGGTACAGCTATAGCATCAAGTGATGTTATGACTGAACTTTGTATTGGTAAAACAGTACAAGAAGCTGTTAAAATCACAAATATTGATGTTGAGATGGCTCTTCGTGATACTCCGGATGTTCCTGCAGTTCCACCTCAAAAAATGCACTGTTCAGTTATGGCTTATGATGTAATCAAAAAAGCAGCTGGACTTTACATGGGTGTAGATTCTGAGAGTTTTGAAGAAGAAATCATTGTTTGTGAATGTGCTCGTGTTAGTCTGAATACTTTAAGAGAAGTTATTCGTCTTAATGATTTAACAACGATTGAGCAAATTACTGACTATACAAAAGCTGGTGGTTTTTGTAAGAGTTGTATCAAGCCTGGTGGACACGAAGCTAGAGAATGGTACTTAGTTGATATTTTAAGGGACACACGTAAAGAAATGGATGAAGAAAAAATGAAAGCTGCTGCAGATGCTGGTGCATCTGGAGATTTTGCAAGTATGACACTGGTTCAACAAATTAAAGCAGTAGATGCTGTAATCGATGAAAGCGTTCGTCAGTTCCTAGTTATGGATGGTGGAGATATGGAAGTTATAGACATTAAATCGAGTGATGAGAATATTGATATTTATATTCGTTATTTAGGTGCTTGTAATGGCTGTGCTTCTTCTTCAACAGGTACACTTTACGCAATCGAATCAACTCTTAAAGAGAAACTTTCTAAAAATATCCGCGTTTTACCTATTTAACACTCCTTAGGTAGGAGTGCTAAATATAATACTTTTCAATAAAACTACACATACGTACTTAAAAAATAGATTAACTCACTACAATGCCCTATTAATATTAGGTATGAATATGAACCAATCTATATATTCTAAAATAACAGATGCTCTTGTAAATGATGGTGTCATAGTTATAAAAAATGCATTTAACCCAAAACTATCAACAGCTCTTTTAGACTCTGCAAAAAATGAACAAGATTTCCATAGAGCTGGCATCTCAGGGGCGAGTAATCTACATCTTAATAAAAGCAGAAGAAAAGATAAAATTCACTGGCTAGATGAGAGTAGCTTGTCTCAAAAAGAATTTTTATCATTTGCAAACGGATTAAAAGAGTACTTAAACAGAGAGTTATATCTTGGACTTTCATATTATGAGAGTCACTTTGCGATCTACGATAAGGGTGATTTTTATGAGAATCACTTAGACTGCTTTAAAAACTTTAAAAATCGTGTTGTAACTACTGTTTATTATCTCAATGATGATTGGGGTGAAGATGATGGCGGTGAGCTTATTGTTTATGATGAGGATAGTAACTTTTTAGAAAAAGTGATACCAGAGGCCAATACCTTAGTTGTATTTATGAGTGAGAAGTTTCCACATGAAGTCTTGCCGGCTAAAAAGAGAAGATACTCAATAGCCGGTTGGTTTCGCATAGATAAGGTTCAGTAACTACTCTTTACCATTTATCATAGTTGAGATTAATCCTTTTTCATCTCTATTATCAGCGATTATAACACCGGCTATATGAAGCGGCACGAAATAGAGGATTATATTAAAGACAAGTTCATGAATCTCTTTAATATCGTGAGACGTTTCTTTTAGCAGACCTAAATCTTGGTAAAAGTGAATCATCAAACCGCTGATAGCCATAAAAACAAGAGTCGCATAAATGAAATAATATGAAAGATGTACGGCTTTTTTATGCAGTGATAAAGAGCTAAAATTTTCCCTCTTCGAAGTGTCTTTAAAGTAGAGATATATTCTAAAAAGAATCAAAAAGGCCAAGGCATAACCTAAGATGATATGCCATTCCCACATACCTGCACGAACAGCTTTTGCTAACACTTTTGCTTGTTCAGCGCTTATCTCTATGTTAATTTCTGATAGTTTGTTCATAAGTATCTCAGAGTTAGTCCTCCAACTCAAAAATGTCTTACGTAAGAATACAGTTGCCAATAAGCCTAAAACTACAATAGCATTTAACCAGTGCCATATTCTAAAGTTTAATGTATATTTCATTTGAACTCCTTTGTTGTGCTATTATACCAAATATGAATTATATTAAAACAGATAACATAAACATACCAGAACTAGAAATTTATAAAAAACTCAGAGACAATGCTTTTACAGAGGACAACAGCTTTATAGCTGATAGTCCCAAAGTTGTAAATATGCTGCTTCGTAGTGACATAAAAGTGAAAAGTATCTTGGCAACAAAAGAGTATTATGATGAATTCTCAGAGCTAGTAAACTCAAAAGATATAGCCAAACTCTTTCTTGTAGACAAAGAAGAGATGCAGAGTATTGTCGGTCATAAGATTCACCATAACTGTATGATGCATGGAATTCGTCCAGACGAGACTTCACTAGATGCTTTAGGTGATAATATCCTGATGCTAGATGCCATAACTTCAACAGAAAATGTTGGCTCGATTGCTAGGAGTGCTGCTGCTCTTGGAGTAGACTCTTATCTTCTGCCACGCCAATCACCACACCCTTACGGACGACGAGCTTTGCGTGTTTCTATGGGTTATGTAGCCAAGTTAAAAGTACATATATATGAAGATATATTTCAAACTATAAAAGAGTTAAAAAAAGATGGATATAGAATATTTGCAGCAGAGGTAACACCAGATGCTACTCTTCTATCGCAAGTAAAATCTTCTCAAAAATGGGTTCTTCTCATGGGTCATGAAGGGAAGGGAATATCTCAAGAGATACTTAGTGTTTGTGATGAAGTTTTAAGTATAGAAATGGCTGAGGGAGTAAAGAGTTTTAACGTCGGTGTGGCAGCGTCAATCATGATGTATCAACTAAAACACACAAGCTAACTTTTTGGAGACTTTATTTCGTTACAATATAGATAATTAAATAAAAAGTATTGCAATGGAAAATGTATATTTAGGGCGCCAACCAATTCTTGATAGTAAAGGTGAGCTTGTTGCTTATGAGATTTTATATAGAGACGGTGCTAAAACAAGTCATATAAGCGATGATCGTTTTGCAAGTGCTTCTGTTATAAGTAATGTTTTAAACAAGTTTGGAACAAGCACTCTGCTTGGTAATCGTAGAGCATTTGTCAAAGTTGATGAAAAGTTTTTACTTCACGATATTATCTTCTCTATTCCAAAAGAATTTTTTATCTTTGCACTTTTTGAAGATGTACGGATGAGTGAAAAAGTAGTTGAAAGACTTCAACAGCTTCATGCTAAAGAGTATATCCTTGCCATAAATGATATTTCTTTAAATAATGATAATTTTAAAGAGTATTCAAAAGTATATAAAGAACTCTCATACATAAAAATAAATCTAGATAAAGACATCGATCTTGAAATGAAAGAGATGATAAGTGAGATGAAAGCTCACAATATCAAAGTAGTCGGTTCTAAAATAGAAGATAATGCACATTATTCATTGGCAAAAGAGCTTGGATGC
>JAQIBW010000325.1 GCA_027858865.1 Sulfurimonas sp.
TTATATATCAGTAAAGATAGACATGCAATATCAGACACAATGCATCTACAGTACTTCAACAACATCGTAAGTGCCCAATTAGAGCATAAAAAGGGTCATGCAGGCTTTGAGTTTAAAAATGGTAAGTTTTATCTCTATGGCGATGATTTCAATGATGAGTTTATGGATAAACTATTTGCTCTTTCAAAATTCAAAGGAGGCAAGCTTTCTTTTTCTATGCACGGTTCAACTAAAGACTACAATGGACTAATCCACATCAAAAATACAACGATACTTGATTATAAAATTTTAAATAACATTCTGGCCTTCGTAAATACTATTCCGTCTCTTGTGACCTTCTCTTTACCAGGATACAGTAAAAAAGGATTAGAAGTAAAAAGTGCTTATATAAATTTCAATACTAAAAACGATGTTTTTGATATCAGTGATATTTCACTTGATTCAAAAGAGATGGATATCGTTGGTAGAGGAACTGCTAGCTATGCCAAAAACGAAATAGATATCAGGCTAAATCTTGTATCAGACCTCGGAAGTAGCGTAGCAAAGATACCGGTTGTTGGATATATACTTTTAGGAGAAGATAGTATTTCTACTTCGATGAGAATAAGTGGTAAGCTCGATGATCCAAGCGTTCAAAGCCTAATTGCTAAAGATATAGCTGTAGCACCACTGAACATTATAAAGAGAACTCTCCTTCTACCCTTCCATCTATTTGAAAAGAAAGAGAAGAAAGAATAAAAAATTTTACTCGTTTCTCAAAACTGTTAAAATATCCACTTCGCTTGCTTTTTTAGCTGGGTAATACGATGAAGCAATTACAATCACAAATGCTCCGATAACAATAAGAAAAAAGTCTTTAAGACTCAAATCAAGGGGTAATGTAGTTGTTGGATAAACATCTTTTGGCAGTGAAACAATATCAAAAGTACTTAAAATCCATAAGCCACTCATTCCAAAAACGATTCCGGCTAAAATACCACTAACTCCGATTACTATACCAAGGTACAAAAACACTTTCTTGATTTCTGAAGTAGTCGCACCAAGAGAAAGAAGAAGAGCTATCTCACTTCTTCTGTTCATTACAGTCATTAAAAGCGAAGATATTATATTGATAGCTGCAATCAAAATAATAAGCATTAAAACAATAAATAGAGAAGCTTTTTCAAGCTCCAATGCTGCAAAAAAGTTAACATTATCTTCCCACCACCCTTTTACAGTCACACTAACAGGAAGAATATCTTTTATTTTTACAATATCTGCATGAGGATCATCTGAAAAAATATGTATTCCATCATATTGGTTAGAAGGCATATTTAGCATCGCCTGCATCGAAGATAGAGTGGTATAGCTATATGCTTTATCATAAGCACTAAGTCCTGAATCAAAAATTCCTTTAACTTTAAAGCGTTTGATTTTTGGAGTAATTGAAAGACCACCAGGTTCAACATGAGTAAAAATATACATCAATCTGTCATCAGTATAAAGATTAAACTCATCTTTTAAACTTTTACCTATAAGCACATCAAACTTTGAAAATTTATTTTTTTCTATAGCCTCGCCTAAAACACTGTTTACTTTTGCTTCATCTTCAAAGTTAACACCAAAGATATATCCACCTTCTAGTTTTGTTCCGCTTCTAGCCATTATGGATGACTGAACATATGGGCTAAACTTAAGATCTGGAAATCTGTTTTCTAAATCTAGTAGAAGATCTTCATTTACTGCTCCATAAAACTTTGGAATAACAGTTAAAGGGTAGTTCATAATAGTGAGTTTTTTCTTGAACTCTTTATCAAAACCATTCATTAGCGCCATTGCGATAAGAAGAACCATAACGCCAAGAGTTATTCCTAAAAAGGCAAGTAATGCAGATAAAAATATAAAGGGTTGTTCATGGTCAAAGCGTAAGAAACGCTTGACTAGATATGGGACTATTGATGTCTTCAAGACTCAAAAGCACCGTTTCCAGCAAATACCCCCTTCTTAGGTCCACTTTTCCCACAACACTGTTTATATTTTTTACCACTACCACAAGGGCAAGGTTCATTTCTAGATACTTTTTTAACTGAAGTCTCATCATCTTCAAGTTGATGAATAAGTTTGCTTGCAGCTTCATCAAATTTTCTTTGCTGTTCTAGTTGTTGGGCCACTTTTTCAGCTTCTTCTTGGGGAGATTCCATTTTAAACTGGATGATTTGAAGAGTTTTGATAGTGTTGAATTTAATATCTTTAATAAGTTCAGTGAAAAGGTTAAAACTCTCTTTTTTGTACTCTACTAATGGATCTTTTTGATTGTATGCACGAAGTCTGATACCAGTTTTCATGTTGTCCATAGCGTAAAGATGCTCTCTCCAAGCGTTGTCTAGTTCTTTTAAGTAAAGCTCTCTTGCTATTTCGTACTGAACATCTTCTTCTAATACACTCATCTTATCATCATATGATTTTTTGATTGCAACAGTTACATTTTCTTGAAGCTCTTCGTAATCAAAAGAAGAGTAAGCATCTACGTTGAGATCAAAGTTTAACTCTTCTTTTAATACCTCAGATAACTTCTTAACATTGAAATCTTCTTTTGCACCACCATCAAATATGTCACAGATGTTTAAAATATTATTTACATAATCAGCTCTTACTTCATCAATTTTTGAAATGATGTTGAACTCTTTGTCAAGAAGTTGATTTCTAAATCTGTAAACAATCTTTCTCTGCTCATTCGCAACATCATCATACTCAACAATCTGCTTTCTACCTTCGTAGTGCATGTTTTCAACTTTCATTTGAGCTTTTTCAACTGCACGAGTAACCATTTTAGACTCAATATACTCACCATCTTCAACACCAAGTCTTTCCATGATAGACTTAATCTTGTCAGAGCCAAAAATACGAAGTAAGTTATCTTCTAACGATAGGTAAAATTGCGTAGTACCAGCATCACCTTGACGACCAGAACGACCACGAAGCTGATTGTCTATACGACGATTTTCATGTCTTTCAGTACCGATGATATAAAGACCACCAAGCGCTATTACTTCTTTATTTACCTTAATATCAACACCACGACCAGCCATATTCGTAGCGATTGTTACAGCACCTTTAGAACCTGCATTTTTAATGATTTCACCCTCTTGTGCGTGGTTTTTAGCATTTAACACAGTGTGGGCAATCTTCTCTTTTTTAAGAACTTCATGTAAAACTTCAGATTTTTCAATAGAAGCAGTACCGATAAGGATAGGTTGTCCTGTTTTAGATAACTTTTTAATAATCTCAATAACTGCAGCAAATTTTTCATCTTCAGTTTTATAAATAAGATCATTTAAATCTTTTCTTGTGATAGGAATATTTGTAGGAATAGATACAACATCAAGAGAATAAATCTGAGCAAACTCTGTAGCTTCAGTTTCAGCAGTACCAGTCATACCTGCTAGTTTATCGTACATTCTAAAGTAGTTTTGAAACGTTATGTCTGCTAGAGTCTGAGTCTCTTCTTTAATCTCTACTTTTTCTTTTGCTTCAAGAGCTTGATGAAGCCCTTCACTGAAACGACGACCTTCACTAAGTCTACCTGTAAACTCATCAACAATCACAACTTCACCATCATTTACAACATAATCAACATCTTTTTCAAAAAGGTAGTTGGCTTTAAGTGCTTGGTCAAGACCATGAGGAAGAGAAGAATTCTCTATGCTATAAAGGTTATCAACACCAAAAAGTTCTTCTGCTTTAGTTATACCTTCTTCAGTTATAAGGATGACTTTGTCTTTTTCATCTACAGTAAAGTGTTCATCTTTAACTAACTTCATAGCTATACTATCAGCATCATTATAGTCATCCATAGCTCTGTTTGTAGGACCAGAGATAATAAGTGGAGTTCTAGCTTCATCAATCAAGATACTATCAACTTCATCAACAATTACAAAATTGTGATTTCTTTGAGCCATCTGATCTGCCGAGTAACTCATGTTATCTCTTAAATAGTCAAATCCAAACTCATTATTTGTACCATACGTAATGTCACAATTATAAGCTTTTATTTTTTCTTCTGGAGTAGAGTTACTCTCAAGAACTGTACCAACTGAAAAACCTAGGAAGTTATATAAAACTCCCATCTCTGTTGCATCTCTAGATGCAAGGTAATCATTTACAGTTACCAGATGTACACCCTTGCCTGTCATAGCATTAAGAACTATAGGAAGTGTTGCAACAAGTGTTTTACCCTCACCTGTCTTCATCTCAGCAATTCTACCTTCATGTAGAGCTATACCACCTATCAGCTGAACATCAAAGTGTCTCATGTTAAGAACTCTTTTACTAACTTCTCTTGTAATAGCAAAAGAGTCTTCTAAAACATTTATTAATGTTTGCTCTTCATTTAAAACACTGTTCTTTAGCTCTAAGAACGCCTCTTTTAATTCATCATCACTTAGAACCTCATACTTAGCTTCTAAAG
>JAQIBW010000088.1 GCA_027858865.1 Sulfurimonas sp.
AATGCCTAATCGCTAACTGTTTCGTTAGTTATTAAGTCTATTTACTTGCTTAGTTTTCAATGATCTCAAACAATCTCAAAAGCTTCAACTCGAAGTCTTTCTAGGCCTTTTAAACAAGGTCTCTTTGTTTGTGGATGGGAATTATAGGGGGTTGTTGCTTAGAAGTTTCTTAATCGGTTGGGAAGTTTTTACAAAGTTTTTAAATTGTTTATTTTTCTCAATACTTTTTAATATAAGTTATTATTCCCTTACATATATATAGAAAATTAAATAGTTGTTGCTATGCGTTAACTCTTTATATATAGAATTCTTAAAACAATATTATTATGAGGAAAAAATATGGGACTTTATGATCGTGATTACGCAAGAGGTAACTCTTTTGCTAATGAAAGCGCTACACGTAGCGACTCTCAAATCATCTCTTTTGTTAAAGAGACGTACAAACTATTCGCAGCTTCTATGATGGCTGGGGCAGTTGGTGCATACGTTGGTGTTCCTTTTGCAGGAACAATAGCAGCTTGGTTCTTACCACTGTTTATTTTAGAGATTGGTCTTCTTATAGGACTACACTTTGTAAAGCATAAGCCAGGGATTAACCTAATGGTTATGTTTGCTTTTGTATTTATGACAGGTTTAATGCTTGCTCCTTTACTTTCACAAACACTAGGAATGAGTGGAGGTGGTGCTATTATTGGTAATGCATTTGCAATGACTTCAGTAGTATTTGGATCTATGAGCTTTTTTGCTATTAAGACTACAAAAGATTTTACAAGCTACGGTAAGCCTTTAATGATTGCTTTATTTGTAATTATAGGATTTTCAATTGTGAATATCTTTTTAGGTAATCCAATGCTTAGTGTTATCATCTCTGGTGCTGTTGTGTTTTTATTTAGCATCTTAGTTGTATATGACACTCAAAACATTATGAAAGGTGCTTATGAAACTCCAATCGATGGAGCAATCGCACTTTACTTAGACTTTTTAAATATCTTTACTGCACTACTACACCTATTTGGTATTTTTGGCAATGACGACTAAAGAGTCTTTATCACCCGAACTTTTTCGGGTGATAGATGCAAATCTCAACCGCCTTAAAGAAGGCATCCGAGTTGTTGAAGATATCATGAGATATCGGGATAACAACAAAGACTTCTCATCTAAGCTCAAACAACTTAGACATAAATCTCGCATAAATGAGATAGATAAACTACTTACACACAGAGATAGCATCAATGATGTACTTCGTCCAACTATAAAAAGTGAACTGAACCG
The DNA here is from genome assembly GCA_027858865.1 of Sulfurimonas sp. Taxonomy (GTDB): domain Bacteria; phylum Campylobacterota; class Campylobacteria; order Campylobacterales; family Sulfurimonadaceae; genus Sulfurimonas. Next base: position 1,273 of record JAQIBW010000088.1, read on the forward strand.
TACAAATATAAAAAGTATAATTATTGCAAACTTTAAAAGAGCACAAGAGTCTTCAAGAGTTTTAGAAGAATTATTTAAACTTTATGATACGACTTATAGTGAAAACTTTAAATACATAAGATACGAGCTGTATAACTTGGAAAAAGAGATAGTTCTTAACGAGAAGTAATGAACACCACTTCAAACTCTAAGTAGTTTAACGGATAATCATGCATAAGTTTTTTTGTCTGTTTATAATCTAACACTTTTCTAGAACCACTTACTCCACTGTTTTTTATGTACTTAAACATATCTCTAGTACTTTCAAACTCTAACTTATACTCTACTACTTCTAGTTCTGCATCAAAATATTTCTTTTGAAGTTTATCTATTTCATCAGCACTTCTTAGTAAAGGAGTTAAATTTGCAGTTTCATTCAAAGTTTTAAAAGTGTTTGCACTAAAGATAGCTAGAGAAACGGGAGCATTTAAGGTTTTTATGTTTTTAAAGACCATGTCAAGGTCCTCGGCCCATTGAAGAGCAGATGCTGAGAAAATATAATCATATTTGTATGTTAAAAGATTTTCAAAAAGTGTTTTATCATTAAAGTCACCATAGATGCACTCACAGTTCTTTGCCTTTGGATGCAGCTCTAACATTCCTGGAGCAAAATCTACTCCTGTAAAGTGCTCATACTTCCAGTCAAGACTATTATGTAGTGCTCCACTGCCACAACCTAAATCTAAAATATTTTTAGGTCTATTTTTGACTTTTTTTAGTAGTCTCTTTATAACTTTGTTTTGAATAACATTATAAGAATCATAATGTAGAGCATGTTTTGAGAATTCTGAACTTATCTTCATCGCTTATTAACAACTAATGAGATTATAAATATCACCAGAATCGATAAAACAATAGTCGCACCAGATGGCAGAGAGAAGTAAAAAGAGAGTGTCATACCAGATGCAACGCTTAGTAATGCAAAAGCTAAAGAGATAAGAAGTGTTCTCACGAAGCCTTGTCTATATTGCATAGCAGATACAGTAGGGATAACCATAAGAGCACCGATAAGTAGACTTCCAACAACTCTTATAGATAGGGCAATAATCACCGCCACGATGCTTACAAGAAGGAAGTTAAGCAGTTTTACTTTTATACCACTTGTTTTTGCCACTTCTTCATCATAAGCGATAAAATAAAACTCTTTTGAAAAAAGCAGTAAAACACTTAGACACAATGTTCCAAATATTGAAATGGTAATAACATCTGCACTACTAACAGACAAAATAGAACCAAAAAGATATGAGAAAAGAGAATTATTGAATGCTCCACCTAGCGAGACTATTATAACAGCTATCGCAAGTGAACCTGAAAGCAAAATAGCAAGTACCGCATCTGAATATAGTGAAAAATACGCTCGAAGATATTCTATAAGCCAAGCTGAGAGTATTGATACTATTACAGCCATCCAAATAGGGTTAAATCCTGCTACTAAACCTACTGCCACACCAACTAAAGCGGAATGTGCAAGTGTCTCACTAATCATAGAATAACGACGTAACACTATAAATGTACCACTTACAGATGCTAACACTGCGATAATCATCCCTGCTAAAAAAGCTCTTTGCATAAAATCATAGGCGAACATTTCAAACATCAAAACCCCTTAGTGCTCATGCTTATGGTTATGAAGCAGATGTGCTTCTATCCCATAAAGCTCGCTCATCTCTTCACAACTTAGAGCTTCTTTTGGGTTGTTACAGATTATTGCTTTTTGGTTGATAGTAAAGAGTCTTGCAATATCATCAGCTATTACCCCTATATCATGAGTGATAAAAACTATAGTAATTTTCTCTTCTTGGTTTAACTGCTTTAAAAGAGCATAAAATCTTTTTTGAGAAACCATATCTACACCGGTATTAGGCTCATCTAAAATCAAAATCTCTGGTTTAGATGCTAAAGCTCTAGCAATCATAACTCTTTGTCTCTGTCCGCCTGAAAGAGTCCCTATCATCTTGTCTTTTAAGCTGTAAACATCCATCTTATTCATCGCATCTAGAACACAAGCGTTATCTTCTTTACTCATTCTTGAAAATAGTTTTCTTTGAGAAGTTCTACCCATATTAACAACATCTTCTACCGTTGCTGGAAAGTTTGCATCTACATGTATTGCACGTTGTGGAACATAACCTATCTTGTGCCACTCTTTAAAATCTTTTATACGCTTTCCAAAGATTCTAGCTTCGCCACTTGTTGGTTTTTCAAGCCCTAAAAGAACTCTTATTAGTGTTGTTTTTCCACCACCATTTGGTCCAATAATTGCAATATACTCGGCACCAAAGATTTCTAAAGAGATATTAGAAAGTATCTCTTGATCTCCAGCACGAAAGTATAAGTTTTTTACATCAAAGATAGGTAGTGTAAATTTCATTCGCAGACCAAGGCTTTAGATATCTTTTGTAAATTTGTGAGCATAATATCTTCATAACTAAGATTTTTTTCTGCTTCGTTCGCTGTAATATTTCCAAGGGGTTGAAGTACATCAACACTTACTTTTGCTTCATGAGCTATACTCTTCATTGCCTTATTGCTTACAAAACTTTCAAAAAACACAGTCTTAACATCATGCTCTCTTACGTGTTCTATCAGTCTTACCATATTCTTCGCACTCGGTTGTGCATCTGGAGATAATCCGCTTAGTGCCTCAATGTGAAAACCATAGTTATTACTCAAATATGAAAAAGCATTATGGTTTACGATAATTGTCTTTTTTTTACAATTTGCAAGAAATTTCTTATATTTAGCATCCAAAGATTTTAACATTTGTATATATTTTTCACTATTACTATTATATAAATCCGTATTTTTTGGAGATAATTTGATAAATTCTACCCTCATAAGCTTTGTAGCACTAATCATATTTTGTATATCTAACCAGTAATGTGGATCAACTGCTTCATGTCCATGATCATGATGAGCATGTTCTTCGTGTCCATCTTTAGGTTTTAAAAGATGAACAGACTTGCTCATATCTATAACTTTCGATTTAAACTCGAATGAACTAGTCCAAGGTTCTAAACCCGCTCCACTATATACTACCAAATCACTTCCCATGATTTTAGCCATTAGCTTTGGTGTTGGCTCAAAACTATGAGCATCTACACCAAAAGGCAGAATCATTACTAAGTTTAGTGTATCTTGTGAAATATTTTTAGCGATGTCATACAGGGCAAATGTACTCAAAGATACTGTAGGTTTTTCGTTCTTTACTTCTGCTTTTGCATCTTGTTTTGAAACATCCATTTGCAAAATAAAGGTAGCAATGATTAAAACAAATATAATATTTCTAAAATCTTTCATAATTATCCAAAATCTTTTTGAAATTATATCCAATTTTATAACTAGCTTATTAATATAAGTTGGTAATAACTATTTTTTTGGGTATAATTCGCAACTTTCAAAATAGCATGGAGAATAAATCACACTAGTGTGATGGGCTTCCTGCCGAAGGAAACCAAGCGTTAGCGTAACTCAAGGAATTCATTTCCTTTAGTGTTATGAATGAAAATCAAAGGTTTCCTTAAATTTTATGAAATATAATTAAAGGAATTTATAAATGACAACTAGTTTTTTACTTATTGTTCAGATCATTTTAGTTGTAATACTAGTAATAGCTGTACTTCTCCAAAAAAGCTCAAGCATTGGTCTTGGCGCATATAGTGGCTCAAACGAGTCTGTGTTTGGTGCTAAAGGACCAAATAGTTTTTTAGCAAAAGCTACATTTCTTATAGGTTTTTTATTTGTTTCAAATACAATCGCTTTAGGTTACCTTTACTCTTCTACAGCACAGACTTCTGTAGTAGACAACATGGTAGAGACTACAAATGTAGTAGCACCAACAGCAACTACACCAGTTGTTGCACCAGCTAAAGAAGAAACTCCAGTTACAAAATAGTTGCATTCTTGCAGCTATTTTAAGCTCTCTATAACTCTCTCTTTTCAAAAAACTTTATATCATTTAAACAAAATTTGCTACAATATCGTAATTATTTTTCAAACAATCAAGGAAAACAAATGCTTAACGAAATATATGACGTATGTGAAACAAAGATGAAATCTAGCATAGAACATATGCAAAGAGATTTTAAAACACTCAGAACAGGTAAAGTTACTACATCTGTTTTAGACAATGTAAAAATTGATTACTATGGAACTCCTACACCGCTAGATCAGGTTGGTTCAATAATAGCTGTAGATGCTACGACTATTGTTGTAAACCCTTGGGAAAAGCATCTCCTATCAGATATTGAATCAGCAATTTCAGCAGGAAATGTTGGAGCAACTCCAAATAATGACGGTGAGCAGATTAAACTATTTTTCCCAGCGATGACAGTTGAGCAGAGACAAGACTCTGTAAAACAGATGAAAGGCATGGGTGAGAATGCAAAAGTTTCTATAAGAAACGATAGAAAAAACTCAAACGACCAACTCAAAAAACTTGAAAAAGATAAAGAGATTACTCAAGATGACTCAAAAACTGCTCAAGATACAATTCAAAAAACTACTGATAAATATATAACAAAAATTGACAGCATCTTAAGAGATAAAGAAGCTGAAATCTTAAAAGTTTAATCATAATGAATGTAAAACAAATATATATGGATGCAGATGCTCTTTTAGAAGGGCACTTTAAACTAAGTAGTGGAAATCACTCACAGTATTATCTACAGTCTGCAAAAGTTTTAGAAGACCCAAAAACAGCTAAACTGCTTGCAGATGAACTTGCAAAACAAATCAAAGCTAGTGGCCTTGAAATAGATACAGTTTGTGCTCCTGCACTTGGTGGACTTATAGCTGGTTTTGCTCTAGCACAAGCTCTTGATGTTCGTTTTATCTTTGCTGAGAGAGTTGATGGCGTTATGAATATTCGTCGTGGTTTTGAAGTAAGAAAAGGTGAAAAAGTATTGATGTGTGAAGACATCATTACAACTGGTGGTTCGGCGATGGAAGCAGCGCACGTTGTAAAAGAACTTGGCGGTGAGATTGTTGGTGCAGCTGCACTTGCTAATCGTGGTTTTTGTAAACGTGAGAACAGCGATGTTAAAACTAAAGCAAACTGTAAACTCCCACAAGATATTCCATTTTTTGCTCTTGCTGATTTTACATTTGAGATGTACGTTCCAGATGCATGTCCTCTATGTAAAGATGGTAGTGAAGCCATCAAACCAGGAAGCCGCGGGAATTAAAAAGACGTTAAGATGTAGCTATATGTTGTATCTTAACTGACAAGTTGCCATTTTTTCTACTAATACTTTTGCCACCTCAAGTTTTCCATCAACAATCACCGTGATATCTAAATCCTCTAACTTCTCTTTTTCTTCAAGTGAGACTACCTTTACAACTAGATTAACATCTTTTGTATGTTTAAGTATCGCTTCACAAATAAGTCTTTTCTTATCCATATTGTCAAGAGTAACAATTACAGATGATGCATGTTCTACATGTAAAGCATCTAAAATTGATTTTTTAGAGGCATCACCCAAATAAGCTTCTACTCCATCAGTAAGTGCTTCTTTAACATGCTTATTTGAATTGTCAACAACTATATACTTCGCTCCTAGTTTATCTAGCTCTTTGGCAACAAACTTACCTACTATGCTGTACCCGCAAACAATAACATGATCTTTTCTAGTAGCAAGAGCTGACATATCTTCTCCAGCATCTTTTTTCCCACTTAAAAATTCAACTATAGCTGTAATCTTGGCAATAAAAAATGGTGTAACAACCATAGAAAATATAACTATTAGTGTCAGTATTTGAGATAAGCTGTCCTCTATCAAACCACCCATACTAGCTAGTGCAAAAATCACAAAAGAAAATTCTCCAACCTGAGATAGCGCCAGAGCCGCTTTTAAAGAGCGTCTATGAGGTGAGGTCAACCTAAGTAATAGATATATTATGGCACTTTTTAAAATAAATACTGTAATAAAAACTCCAACAATAAGAACTATTTTATCTATGAATACTCCAACATCTATCTTCATTCCCACTACAACAAAAAAAGTTCCCAGTAATATATCTTTAAATGGTGCTATATCTGATTCAACTTTATGATGGTACTTAGTCTCAGCTATAATCATACCTGCAACAAATGCCCCAAGTGAATATGTAAAACCCATATAGTGCGCTAAGAGAGATGCAGCAACTACTATAAATAAAACAGAACCCATAAAAAGTTCATCTACTTCTGAAGATGCAGAAAAATGCAATAACCATGTCATAAGTCTTTTTCCAACTATAAATAAAAAACCTATAACAACAATAGCACTAGTTACAGTATTTACCAGTGTTTCATATAAGCTTTGATTTGCATCTGTTGTCATAAAACCTATAAGTATTAAGATTGGGATTACAGCAATATCTTGAAAAACTAAAATACCAGTTGATAACTGACCATATGGTTTATAAATTTCTTTTGAACTTTTCAGATAACTTAAAACAACTGCTGTTGAAGACAAAGCAAAGGCAAGGGCAATAATCAAAGAAGTTCTTAAAGAAAAGTCAAGACCATAGTAAGATATAGCATATACGACAAAGGCAGTAAAAGAAACCTGCATCAAACCATTTCCAAATATCTCTTTTTTCATTGTTCCCATCTTTCTTAAAGATATTTCAAGTCCGATTGTAAACATTAAAAAAACTATACCAAACTCACCAACCATTTCCAAAGTATGGGAATCATTCATGTACCTTAAGTCAAATGCATATGCTATGATTGTTCCGGTTAATATATAACCTATGATTTGAGATACACCTATTTTTTTTAAAAATATATTTATTATTATAGATATACCTAAAGCAACGATAATATAGAGTAATGTGTCCTGCAAAAAATTCCTTTTTAATTTTTCTGAATATTATAACACTATTTGCAAGTGTTAAGTACAGCTATACAGATTTTAAGAGATTCTACACTATAATTCGCGATTATTAAATAATTTTTGGAGTTTATGCATGACTAAATACATTTTTGTTACCGGTGGGGTTTTGAGTTCTCTTGGAAAAGGGATTACAGCTGCCAGTGTTGGTACTTTACTTAAGCACTCAGGTAAAAATGTGGGCATGCTAAAAATCGATCCATATATCAATGTTGACCCTGGAACTATGAGTCCTCTGGAGCATGGTGAAGTTTTTGTAACAAAAGATGGTGCTGAGACTGACCTTGATGTCGGGAACTATGAGAGATTCTTAGACTCTTCTTACCTAAAGTCAAGTAACTTCACAACTGGTCAAGTTTACTCATCTGTTATAGAGAGAGAAAGAGCCGGTGGTTATCTTGGTCAGACTATTCAGGTCATTCCTCACATCGTTGGCGAGATTGTAAACCGTATCAAGCTAGCTGGGGTTGGTCATGATATACTAATCGTTGAGCTTGGCGGAACTGTTGGTGACATTGAAGGTCTTCCTTTCATGGAGGCAATCCGTCAGATGAAACACGACGAAGAAGTTGCAGGAACTTTTTTCATTCACGTAACACTTATCCCTTACATCAAAGCTGCAGGTGAAATGAAGTCTAAACCTACTCAACACTCAGTTCAAGAGCTTCGTCGTATTGGTATAACTCCTCAGATGATTATTGCAAGAAGCGAAAGACCACTTCCAAAAACTTTCAAGAAAAAACTTGCAATGAGTTGTGATGTTTCACCAGATAGTGTTATTGAAGCACTAGATGCTGCAACTATTTACGATATCCCTGTAACTTTTTTAAGACAAAGCATCTTAAAACCGATTTCAAAAGAGTTAGACCTTGGAGAACTTAATCCAGATATGGAAGAATGGGATACTTTGGTTAAAAAAATCGTTCAACCTAAAAACCGTACGGTAGTCGGATTTGTTGGAAAATATTTAGAACTAAAAGAAGCTTATAAATCTTTAACAGAATCACTTATTCACTGTGGTGCGCATCTTGATACAAGAGTTGATATTTGTTGGGTTGACTCTGAAGAAGTAGAAGAGAGAGGAGCTGCAGCACTTCTTAGTGACTGTGACTCAGTTTTAGTTGCAGGCGGTTTTGGTAATCGTGGAGTTGAAGGTAAGATACTAGCTATAGAATATGCTCGTGTTAACAAAGTTCCATATCTTGGCATCTGCCTTGGAATGCAGCTTACACTTGTAGAGTATGCTAGAAATGTTCTCTTACTTGAAGGTGCTAATTCTATTGAGTTTGATGAAAATACTCCGCATCCAATGGTTTACTTAATAGACAACTTCTTAGACCAAAGTGGAGACACTCAACTTAGAACTCACAAATCACCAATGGGTGGAACTCTAAGACTTGGAGAGTACCCTTGTGATACCAAAGAGGGTTCTATTTTACGAGAAGCTTACAATGGTAAAAAAACTATTTACGAGAGACACCGTCACCGCTATGAAGCAAACCCAACTTACCGTGAGCAGTTAGAAAAAGCCGGTATGATTGTAACAGGTGAGTCTAACGGTCTTATAGAAACAGTAGAAATCGAAGGTCATCCTTGGTTCTTAGGTGTTCAGTTTCACCCTGAGTTTACTTCAAGACTTCAAACTCCAAATCCTTCAATTTTAGCATTTGTTAAAGCTAGTTTGAGTGCATCACATTAATATTCCAACCTTAGATAAGTCAGCTCTTTTTGAGCTATTGTCTAATCGCTTTGAGGGTGAAGATAAAAAACTCTCACAGATCCCAAACCCTGCCCTTCTTCAAGACTCCGAAAAATCTGCTAAAAGAATTGCTGATGCTATAAGAGAAAATAAAAAGATAACCCTTGTCGGTGACTACGATGTTGACGGTGTCAGCTCTACCGCCATAATGGTAGACTTTTTCAGACAAATTCCTTATCCTCTAGATGCAATCATTCCAAACCGTTTTAGAGATGGTTATGGAGTAAGTCCTACCGTTTTAGAGAGAGTAGATACGGACTTAGTTATCACTGTTGATAATGGCATCTCAGCGCTCGAAGCTGCTAGCATCTGTAAAGAAAGAGGTATTGATCTTATCATTACAGACCATCATACTCCAGGTGATTCTCTACCAGATGCTTATGCAATAGTAGATCCAAAGCTAGCATCTTGTGAGTACCCTTTTAAAGATATATGTGGAGCACAAGTAGCTTGGTTACTCTTGGCACTTGTGAAAAAAGAGCTAAACCTGTCCATTGATATGAAACAATTTTTAGATATCTTAGCTATTGCAATCATTGCTGATATAATGCCGCTAATAGACATAAACAGAACTCTTGTAAAAGAGGGACTTAAAGTTCTAATGAAATCAGATAGACCAGCTTCTATCATTATAAGAGACTTTCTAAATAAATCTATCATTACATCCGAAGATATTGCATTTCAAATAGCTCCTAGGATAAATTCTGCCGGAAGACTTGAAGATGCATCTATAGCTCTAGAGTTTTTTACAGCTCCTGATACTAACAAAGCATACAAGCAGTTTGAACTACTTGGTAAACTCAATGATCTTAGAAAAGAGACAGAAGCAGAGGCTACTAAAGAAGCAATAGCAGATGCAGACCCAGATGCTGATGTAATCGTGGTAGCAAAAGAAAACTGGCATGAAGGCGTTATAGGAATAGTTGCAGCTAGACTTGTTGATAAGTTTGGTAAGCCAGCTATTGTTTTAAGTATAAAAGACGGTGTTGCAAAGGGAAGTGCCAGAAGCATAGGAGATGTCAGCATCTACGAGCTTATAAAGGCAAATGAACAACTGTTAACTAAGTTTGGCGGTCATAAAATGGCGGCAGGACTGGGACTAAAAGAAGAACATATAGAGACTTTTAGAGATGCCATAAATGAAAGTGCTTCTTTAATAGACCCCTATGACTTTATACCAAAAGACAAAGTAACCGGTATATTATCCAGCAATGACATAGATTTTGAACTACTGCATCTACTACAAAGTTTTGAACCATATGGAGAAGCCAACCATCGTCCATCTTTTTTATTAAAGAATGCAGAAGTTGTAAGCATCAAAACTATGGGTAAAGAAAAATCGCACTGTAGAATCACACTAAGACAATATCCTCATGATACAAAAACTTTGGAACTAATTCTCTTTCGACAAGTTTTAGATATGCCAAGTGACAAAAAACTTTCTTGTAGTTATACAATTGCTAAAAATGAATTTAACGGAAGGGTTTCACTGCAACTTCTAGTAACTAAAGTCTACTAAACCCCCTATAATAAAAACTTATAACATGAAGTTATAATTATAATTATGATACAATACGTGATAATTTTATTACCAAAAGGAAAAAAATGAAAAGAATAATCGCACTCTCTGCTGTTGCTTTTTTAAGTACTGCACTTTATGCAAATGCTGACACGCAAACACAGATTGATGAACTAACTAAAAAAATTGAAAAGTTAGAAAAAAAACAAAAGAAAAACACTAAGAAGATAGGTGGGGTAAACGCACTTGCTGCTAATGATAATATCAAATTTGATGTTGACTTTAGAACAGCGTATGATAACTTACAGTACGAAACTGTAGGTGGAAAAAAATATAGCAACGACGCTTTATACTCAAACCGTTTATGGTTAGGTATGGGTTATGCTCCTGCTGATAATATAGTTTTTAAGGGTCAATTATCTTTTAACAAAGCTTTCGGTGCAAGCTACAACCAACGTGCAACGGGCACAGGCTATGATACATTTGACTGGGTAATCAATGAAAATCTAACTGATGATACTATAAAATTAAGAGAAGCATACTGGTTATGGACTCCTACAGTTGCTGGTTTCCCAACAACACTTAGTGTTGGTCGTCGCCCTGCAACAAATGGTTTTTTAATCAACCTTAGAGATGATGATAAAGCTAAATCTCCATTAAGTCATATTATTAATATGGAATTTGATGGAGCAAGTGCTAGTGTTAAACTAGATAAATATGTATCTGGTATGTATGTTAAACTTTGTCTTGGTCGTGGACTTACTAATGCTAAAGCAAGATTTGATCAGACAGGGCTAGATTACACAAAAGATGGTGGATCATCTTTGGATAATATGGATTTAGCAGGTATTATATTTAAACCTTACGATAATGGTCAATACTCTCTTATGACAAACTACTATCGTGCATTTAATGTAATAGGTAATGATGTATCCGGTCAAAATGGTGGTACACCAGCAGCACCAGTAATGACTACATATGGTGAAATGGATGGAGCTGCGGTTTCTTTTAAAATGGATGGAATTGGTAATGAAATCAATGATTTCTTAGACAGTACAATCATTTTTGCTTCATATGCATGGTCACAAACAAGACCAGATGGTACTCAAAGAATGCTTGGTTCAGCTGATAATGAAGCTGGCTCTTCATACTGGATTGGTGCTCAAATGCCAAACTTAACTGGTGGTAAATTTGGTTTAGAATATAATCATGGTTCTAAATACTGGAGACCATTTACTTATGGTGAAGATACAATGATTGGCTCAAAAATGGCTGTTCGTGGTAGTGCTTATGAAGCATACTGGACTCAACCAATTATAGACGATGTATTCTCTATGCAAATCAGATATACGTACTTAAATTATGAATATACTGGTTCAAATGCTTTCTTTGGTGACGGTGGAGCACCTGTAAGTATGGCTACTGCTAAAGCATCGCCATCACTCTATGGAGATCCTGTCGAAACTGCACAAGACATCCGCGTATATTTTAGATATAGATATTAAATAATGTTAAAGGGCTCTTTTTGAGCTCTTTACCTTCTACATTATATTAAGT
>JAQIBW010000227.1 GCA_027858865.1 Sulfurimonas sp.
ATTTAATTCAAAAGAGATGGCAAATGAAATTTCTTATATATTTGATAAAAACTTTAGAGGTATTTTAAAGTACTACACAGATACTATCTTTCAAAAACTAGTAGATGCAAGACTTGAAGCCGATAAAGCTTCTCAGGCTAAAGCGTACTTTTTATCTAATATGTCACATGAGATTAGAACACCTCTAAATGCTATTTTGGGGTTTGTAAATCTTCTTATTGATGAAGACGTATCTAAAAAACATAGAACATATTTAGACATAATTCTTAACAGTGGAGAAAACCTTCTGAGTATTATTAATGATATTTTGGATTTCTCAAAACTTCGCAGTGGTGAGTTTACTATTGAGCCAAAGATTTTCTCTTTACATGATGAAATAAGTCATACCATGGAGCTTTTTGTTGCAAGTGCAAATGTAAAGGATATCACTATTATATCTTTTATTGATCCACATATTCCAAAAGAGTTATATGCAGATGCGCTTAGAATTAAGCAGATTTTGTCTAATTTTTTAAGTAATGCTATTAAGTTCACTCCAAATGGAGGGCACATAAGTGTAGAAGCTGCTTGTTATGAAGGAGTACTAAAACTTAGTGTAACTGATAGTGGTATTGGGATAGCAGAACAAGATATAGACCATATCTTTACTGCATTTGCGCAAGCTCAACATAGCGAGCAGAAGAACTGTGACGGAACAGGACTCGGACTTTCTATTTGTCATCAGTTAGCGCACCATATGGGTGGGAGTGTTCATGCTGAATCTACATATGGGCAAGGTAGTAAGTTTTGGGTGGAGATGCCAGTAGATGCACATAGTGCTATATGTCCTGTCTATGAAGATGTAAGCTCGTTCCAATCCCTTAAAATTGCAGTTTATTCAAAAGACTCAAAAAATGCATATAAAGAAAAATCATTTTTAAGATATGCAGATGTGTTTGGAATGAATACTAAAATAATAGACTCTATAGATGCTGAGTTTGATATTGCTCTTTTTGTTGAAGAAGATGTTGATAGAAGCTTTATTGCAAGAACGATAAACTCAGACAAAAAATTTATAGCTATGGTTAGTAAGCCAAATGATGAGTATGATAAGTATGACAATATTACATCTATCTCATTTCCTCTATACTGCTCAAAAATACGAGATACATTTAATGAGTTACTAAATCCTAACTCTTACTCTCCTCACCAGCATGAAGTAGGTACAAAGTTTGTAGGTCATATATTGGTTGCTGAAGATAACGAGGCAAATCAAGAGCTTATTAAAATACTATTACAAAAATATGGACTTACTTTTGACCTTGCAGGCAATGGTTACGAAGCAGTAGAGTTATATAAACTAAATAACTATGACATGATTCTAATGGATGAGCAGATGCCGGTAATGGATGGTAACGAAGCAGTTAAAAAGATTGCAGAATATGAGATAAAAAGAGGACTTAGACATACTCCTGTCTCAGCACTTACAGCAAATGTTATCAAAGGTGCAAAAGAGAGAGGTCTTCTAAGCGGATTTGACTCATTTTTAGGTAAGCCAATTATTTTAAAAGAGTTAGAAAGAGTCTTTGCACTTTATTTAAAGATAAACTCTGCACAAGAAGCAGTAAAAGAAAAAGTTAAAAATTTTCAAAGTAGTATCTCCGGTTTAGATGCAGCAAAACTTAAAGAAGAGCTTATGCTTAGTGAAGAGGAGCTACTTATGCTTCTAACTCTATTTATAAAAAAGATGAAAAAACAGATACCTGAGTTAAAGAGTGCTATAGAAATGCAGGACTATAAAAAAATTGCTTTACATGCTCATAGCATTAAAGGATCTAGCGGAAACTTTAGAATAGAATTATTACAACAAAGTGCTAGTGAGATGGAGAGCATGGCGAAATCTAAAAACAGTGAATATAATTATATGGAAGTTTTTGAAAAAATAAAAGAAAGAGTTCAAGATATAGATGTTTCTTAAAACTCTTCTTTAGAGGTTTATTCTTCTATATAGTAACCTATACCGGAAGCATTTTTAATGATGTCGGTCTCAAGTTTGTTTCTTAGTCTCCAAACAAGAGTTCTTACACTGTTCTCAGTTGCACCGTTTTTATCCCAAACATAGTTCATTGCCTGCTCGAAACTAACAACAAGTCCTAATTGTGCTACAAGCAGACGTAAAAATGCATTTTCTTTTTTAGTAAGTTTGATTTTTTTACCATTATAAAATGTTTCACATATACTAATATCAAGATGGTACTTATTGCCAAAAGGAACGATAGGTTTATCAGAAGCTCTTTTTGAGTAAAGAAGCTTTTCTAAGTTCAGTTTATCAACCTTAAGTGAGTCGATATTATCTTTTCTTTCGTTTTCTACTTCGTACTTGAAAATAGCCATCTGAATGGTTGCATGAAGAGAGTTGGGGTCAAATGGCTTTACAATGTAACCGTATGGTTCAGTCAGTTTTGCTTGCGCAATAATGTTATCATCACTATAAGATGTTAGAAATATAAATGGAATATTATATTTTTGACGGACTACTTTTGCTAGTTCTATTCCATCGTTACTCTCATCTAGAGATATATCTATAATGACAAGGTCAGGTTTATATGCCTGAATCTTATTTTTTGCCTGAGTAGCATTATCGCACACTGCAATAACGTTGTATCCGTGCTTTTGAAGTGATAAGTTTAGATTTAATGCTGTGATCTCATCATCTTCTACAACTATAATACTACTTTTAACCATTTATAACCCCTTTCGTATCAAAAAATAATAATTATTTTGTGATAAACTAGGACTTATTATAATATAACTTTTTATTATTTACAATAGCAAATAGTAATTATTACAGCATTGTTACAAAATTACACTTTTTTTTTGATTTTTTAACTCTGAAGAAGATGGATATAACACTTTTCCACAGGGTACAACTAACGACGAAGTTTTAAGATGTACATCCTGATCGTCAAAAAATATGTGAGCTTTAAAAGCTTTTAAAATTTTACTCTTCTCAATTCCACCTAAAAAAAAGGCTTCATCAACATATACTCCCCAGTGT
>JAQIBW010000221.1 GCA_027858865.1 Sulfurimonas sp.
GTGGAAGCTTTTATGAAAAGGCAAAATAAAATTGGAAGTTTAGAATATGAATAATCATTTTACAATTACTATCAATGATGACCATGGCGTAAAGCAATTTAATCTTCATCAAATCGTTAAAAAAGGGATTTGGTATATAGTAATGTCTGTAGGTTTTGTTGCTTTGATTGCAGTAGGTACGATTTTGTACCTTGATTACTCAGTTGATCAGATAGAAATAAAACGTGGAGATACACAACAAGCTTACGACACCATGAAAAAAAAGAATGAAGAACTTGATCAAAGTATGAGAGATACTCAGGTGGCTCTACTGGTTAAGAAAAAAGAACTCAACGAAGTTTCAGACTCGCTCTCAGAGATTGAGACACTTATTGGGATTGCTCCGGTTCAAGATATGACTCTTCAAGAGAGAGTCAGTATAACAAAACTAAACTCTGAACACATGGCAACACTTTTACAGTTTATTCCAAGTGGGTCACCTATTGAGTACAACGGTGTTACGAGCAAATATGGGTATAGAATTCATCCAACACTAAATAGAAAAGAACTTCATCGTGGTCTTGATATGAAGGCTAAAATGAAAACACCAGTTTATGCTACAGCAGACGGTATTGTTGAATATGCAGGTTTACACAAGCGAAGCGGTTTTGGAAACCTTGTGATTCTTCAACATAATTATGGGTTTAGAGTCTATTTCGGACATTTAAACAAGATTGTGATAAAATCAGGACAGTTTGTAAAGAAGGGTGATTTGATCGCTTATACCGGTAGCTCAGGTATGAGTAGTGGACCACATTTACACTACGAAATTAGATTTATAGGGCGTGCAGTTAATCCTTTTTATTTTGTGAAATGGAACGTACAAAACTATCAAGACATATTTGAAAAGGAAAAGAAAATACCATGGCAATCTTTAATAACAGCGACAGCACACATCAAGGTACCAAACCCGACACAAACACTACCATCATCACAACTGGCTCTACAATCAAAGGTGAGATGAATCTCTCATGCATTTTATATGTAGATGGTGAATTTGAAGGCGTAATCCATTCGAAAAAAGAGGTGAACATTGGTAAAAATGGTCACATAAAAGGTGATGTAACAACTCAAAGACTTGTAGTTCAAGGCTACGTTGAAGGTACTGTAAATGCTCAAAGAGTTGAGATTAAAGCAGCAGGAAGAGTCAATGGTTCAATAGAATCAAGCGAGCTTGTTATTGAAGCTAAAGGTATATTTGAAGGTAATAGCATTGTAAAAGATGTATCACCTGTACCAACTCCTGAAACACTAGAAAAAATCCAGATAAAAAAAGCATAAAGTAAAAGAGTCTCTCTCTTACTTTATAATACCTTTCAGCCTCTCTTAGATAAAATTCTAATAATATAACTTCATTAGGAAAACAATGTCACAAAGTGCACTATATCAATATTTTAAAACAGAGCAAAAACAAGACCTAGAAGTTTTGATATGTGAAGACTCTAAAGAAGCTTTAGTCTTAGAGAATGTAGCCAAATTTTTCAATAAAGAAGTAGTTGTTTTCCCTGACTTTAGAGCTAGTTTTGGAGATGATCTTCGTGTTTACAAAGAAGAGCTTCATCAACTATTTTGGGCACTTAAAACATATAATGCCAAGACGAAAAAACCTTTAGTAATCTCTCCTTTAAAGACTCTGCTTTTCCATTTACCCAAAGTATCACTTTTAGAATCTAAAACAATAGAGTTTGGCTCAAACATTAATCTTAGTGCTTTTAAAGAGCAGATGCTATTTTGGGGATATAATTTTGTTGATATGGTTCAAGTCCAAGGTGAGATATCTTTTCGTGGAGATATAATAGATATCTATGCTCCGGCAGCTAAGATGCCAGTTCGTATATCTCTTTTTGACGATGAAATAGAGCAGATAAAATACTTTGAATTAGAGTCTCAAAGAACGCAGAGTGAAGAGCTTGACTCCATTGAAGTGACTCCGGCTTTCTATTCCCTTGATGAAAAAAGTTTTGATATTCTTCATCAAAGAGTGCAAAATAGTGAGTTTGACTCTTTAGTAAAAGATGTAGCATCTCTTGGATTTTGGTATTTAGAAGATAGAGCTTGTAACTTCTTAGATGCAAAAAAAGCAAAACTAGCAACTTCTTTGGATACGCTTTTAGTAGATGCCTATGCATTAAATAACCCAGTAGTATCAAGAGAAAATTTTAACCTAGAAATCCTTCCTCAAAGTGATGACTTCAAAGAAGTAGTTGTTGCTAACTTGCACAGCTTACTAAAAGTACATAAAGATAAAAAAATAACTATTATCGCTGCTAATGAAGCTCTGATGAAACAAGCTGGTCTTTTTAACCTTACAAATATAAAAGAAGTTTACGCTCCATATATTTTAAACATAGTCTCAAAAGATGAACTTGTAATTTCATTAAATAAGCCAGATAAAATCAGACGTAGAAGAAAGAGTTCTATTTTACTAGATGATTTGAAAACCGGTGACTATGTAGTTCAGGAAGATTACGGTGTTGGTATATTTGAAAAGATTGAGCAGACTGAGATTCTTGGTGGAATCAAAGACTTTATCGTTATTAAGTATGTTGGTGATGACAAGATTCTTTTGCCTGTTGAAAACTTAGACTTTATAGATCGCTACATAGCATCTGGTGGTTCAACTCCTGTTCTTGATAGACTTGGTAAGGGAAG
>JAQIBW010000016.1 GCA_027858865.1 Sulfurimonas sp.
AGGGAAAGATTCATCTGTTATGCTTCATTTAGCTATGAAAGCATTTGCTCCAAGTAAATTACCTTTTCCAATGCTTCATGTTGATACTCTATGGAAATTTAAAGAGATGATAGAGTTCCGTGACAAAAGAGCAAAGGATTTAGGTTTTGATCTAGTTGTTCACTCAAATCCTGAAGGTGTGAATATGGATATATCTCCATTTACTCATGGTAGTAAAGTTCATACTGACATTATGAAAACACAGGCTTTAAAACAAGCATTAAATGCAGGTGGATATGATGCTGTTATAGGTGGAGCAAGAAGAGATGAAGAGAAATCTCGTGCAAAAGAGAGAATTTTTTCTTTTAGAGGTAAAAATCATAGATGGGACCCAAAAAACCAAAGACCAGAACTTTGGAATATTTATAACACAGCAATAGCAAAAGGTGAATCTGTAAGGGTATTTCCTATTTCAAACTGGACAGAACTAGATATCTGGCAATATATTTATATTGAAAATATTCAAATACCATCACTTTACTTTGCAAAAGAGCAGGAAGTAGTAGAATATGAAGGTACAAAAATAAAAGTGGATGATGAAAGAATGCCAAAAGAACTTCGTAAAACTGCAAAAAAAGAGATGGTTCGTTTTAGAACATTAGGTTGTTATCCACTTACAGGAGCAATTAACTCTACTGCTACAACATTGCCAGAGATAATCAAAGAGATGCTCCTTTCAACTTGTAGCGAGCGGGAAGGTCGTCTAATAGACAAAGACCAAGAAGGTGCTATGGAGCTTAAAAAAATAGAGGGATATTTTTAATGGATATTACCAACTATTTAAAAGAGCATGAAAACAAAGATATGCTTCGCTTTTTGACATGTGGAAGTGTTGATGATGGGAAAAGTACTCTTATCGGTCGTATGCTTTATGATTCTAAGATGATATTTGATGATCAATTAGCATCTGCTGAGAGTGAAAGTAAAAAGTATGGAACTACAGGAGAAAAGATAGATATGGCTCTACTTGTAGATGGTCTGCAAAGTGAAAGAGAACAGGGAATTACTATTGATGTCGCTTATAGATTCTTTGCTACTGAAAATCGTAAGTTTATTATTGCAGATACACCGGGGCATGAACAGTATACAAGAAATATGGTTACAGGTGCTTCAACTGCTGATGTAGCTATTATTCTAATAGATGCTCGCAAAGGAATACTCACACAGACTAGAAGACATAGTTTTATTGTAAATCTTTTAGGTATAAAGCATGTTGTTGTTGCTATCAACAAAATGGACTTAGTAAATTTTAGAGAAGAAGTTTTTGATGAGATATCTAAATCTTACGGTAAATTAGCAGATCAGCTAGGTATAAAAACTACATATTACATTCCAGTAAGTGCTCTTGATGGTGATAATGTTGTAGATAAAAGCAAAAATACACTATGGTATAAAGGTAAAGCACTTTTAAATTTACTTGACAGTATGGATATATCAAAAGAACAAAAAGAACAAAATTTTAGATTTCCAGTTCAGTATGTAAATCGTCCAGACTTAGACTTTAGAGGTTTTTGCGGAACAATCGCTGCAGGCAGTGTAAGTGTTGGTGATAATATTACTGTTTTACCATCTGGTAAGAGCACAAAAGTTAAAAGTATTATCAATGGTGGAGATATCACTGAAACAAACCGTGAAGCTACATGTAAAGATGCATATGCCTCAATGGCTATTACGATAACTACTGAAGATGAAATAGATATAAGTCGTGGAGATATGATAGTTCACACAAGCAATATGCCAAGAGTTTCAAACAGCTTGAAAGTCATGCTTGTTTGGATGGATGAAAAACCTATGAGTATAGGAAAAATTTACGATATAAAAAGAGCAACCTCTGTAATATCTGGTAGTTTTGAGCATATAAACTATAAAATTGATGTGAACACTTATGAGAGAACTATCATAGATACACTAGAGTTAAATGATATTGCATCTTGCAAAATGCTACTCACACAACCAATAGCAGCAGACTCTTATAAATCAAATCGTTTAACAGGAAGTTTTATAGTTGTTGATAGAATTACAAACGATACTGTAGGTGCAGGTATGATAGTTGATGTTGCTAAAAGAGATACAGATAAGGTTAAAGATAGTGACAAAATGTATACAGAAGAAGAGATAGCTTTAAATCTTTATATTAGAGAAAATTTTCCTGAATGGGAGTGTAAAGCAATCTAATGTATAAAGAAACAAATAAACGCTCAATAGTAAAAGGAATAAGCTGGAGAGTTGTTGCTACTACTACTACTATTATTATCGTTTATATATTCTTTGGACGACTTGATTTAGCTATTGCTACTGGATTAATCGAATCTATTTTAAAAGTTGGACTTTATTGGGCTCATGAGCGAGCTTGGTTTAAAATACAATGGGGAAGAAAAAAGATGGAGCCATTTAATCTTTGGTTTACAGGAGTACCGCTTTCTGGTAAAACAACTATTGCAGATGCTGTTTTTAAAGAGTTAGAAAAACTTCAAATTCCATTGGAGAGACTTGATAGTAAAGATATAAGGAGTGTTATTCCTGATATTGGATTTACTAGAGAAGACAGAAATAGGCATATGCATAGAATAGGACATCTTATAAAAACACTTCAAAACAATTCTATATCAACCGTAGCATCATTTGTTTCACCATACAGAGAATCAAGAAAAGCGATAAGAGAGATGGTGAAAAATAATGTTATCGTTTATGTAAAAGCTGATATTGAAACTTGTAAAAAAAGAGATATGCAAGGGAAGTATGAAAAAGCACTAAAAGGTGAATATCAAAATTTTACCGGTGTGAATGATATTTATGAAGCACCACAATATGCTGAGATAGTTATAGATACAGATAGTTTAAGTGTAGAAGAGTCTGTTAAGACTATAGTTCAATATATAAAAAAGAAATATATAAAATGAAAAATGAAAATATAGTTTGGCATGATCAACATGTGACAAAAGAGAAAAGAGAAATGCTTTTGAAGCAGAAAGCTTGTGTTTTGTGGTTTACAGGTCTTAGTGGTAGTGGCAAATCTACAATTGCTAATGCTGTTGAAAATGAGCTTTTTAAAAGAGGATGCAGAACATATCTGTTGGATGGTGATAATGTTAGACATGGTTTAACTAAAGACTTAGGATTTTCACAGCATGATAGAATAGAAAATATTAGAAGAATAGGAGAAGTTTCCAAACTCTTCGTAGATAGTGGTACGATTATTTTAACAGCATTTATATCTCCTTTTATAGTAGATAGACTAATAGCTAGAAATTTGGTTGCTGAGAATGAATTTATAGAGATATTTGTAGATACTCCATTAGAAATATGTGAACAAAGAGATCCAAAAGGACTTTATAAAAAAGCTAGAAATGGTGAAATAAAAGACTTTACAGGGATAGACTCACCATACGAGAAGCCAAAAAATGCTGAGATATGTATAAAAAATAATAACTCTAACCTAGAAGAAAATATAAATGTAATAATAAAGTATTTAATAGAAAATGGATATATAAATGCTTAATAATATAAATATAGAAGATATAAAAAAAATAGCACTGGATGCTGGCAGTGCTATTATGAAAATTTATAAAAAAGATTTTAAAATAGAATATAAAAATGATAAATCTCCATTGACAGAGGCAGACTTAAAAGTAAATAGCATTATATGCAGTAGCTTAGAAAAACTCTATCCTAGTATACCAATAATGTCAGAAGAAAATAAGCAAATAGATTATGATATTAGAAAAAACTGGGAATACTACTGGTGTATCGATCCGATTGATGGGACTAAAGAGTTTATAAAGAAAAATGATGAGTTTACAGTAAATATTGCGCTAATTTATAAAGACACACCAGTTCTGGGTGTAGTTTATGCTCCAGCTATTAAGGAGATGTACAGTGCTAAAAAAGGTGATGGTGCATTTAAAAATGGAGTAAAGCTTCCAATAAAAAGAAATGATAGTAAATATATCATTGTCGCTAGTAAATCACATATGTCTGATGATACCAAAGCATTTATAGATAATATTAAAACAGATAAAAGTAAAGAGTTGATCTCAAAAGGAAGTTCACTGAAACTGTGCATGGTTGCTGATGGTACGGCGGATATTTATCCAAGGCTGGCTCCAACCATGGAGTGGGATACGGCAGCAGCTCATGCAATAGTATTGGAATCTAAAAAAAAAGTAATGGACTATGAAGAAAATAAATTATTACTTTATAATAAAGAAAATTTATTGAATAGGTGGTTTTACGTTAAATGAATATGACTAACTAATAGTACAAACAGGTATTATAGACTATTTATACTCTCTGTATCTAGTGGATAAGGATTTATGATTGTTTTGAGAATCTTAGATTCGTAGTTTAGATATGTCGCTTTTGTAAAATAGATTCTATAGTAGCAATATTTCCATTTTAATGTATAATATAAAAATAAACTAATTAATAGTAAGAGAATAGTGAGAACTTTTTGAATTTAAAATATATAATATA
>JAQIBW010000208.1 GCA_027858865.1 Sulfurimonas sp.
AGTCAGTTCTGTCCTTGAAATAATCAGTTGATTTTTCAATTACTATTTTAGTTAGTTTCGGATAAAGTCTTGATTTTTTTGCTATTGTTAGAAATTCAAAAGGTGAGATAATAGTTCCATCTATATCTATCATACGAATCAAACATTCATATTTTTCTATGCACTTTGATTTATTACATACAATTGGTTGAGCAAATATAACTATTCTGTCATCTTCAATGGCCTGTTTTAGCCTTTTTGTCCCGTTTACATTATTTGCCAGTTGCTCTTTGATATTTATATTTTCATCAAAAAATACGAACTCTTTATTGTTTAACTTTGCGTGGTTAGTCGCCATTTCAGCATTGATATAGTAGTTTCTTTGCATAGATGCACCACAAATCACATTTATGTTTAATTTATATGAACCTATTTCAAAATCAAAAGATTTAATTGCTTGAAGTATAGATAGTAATAATGTTCTAAAGTTTTCTTTATCTATACCCTCATCTGTTAAAATTGCAAACTCGTCAGCTGGGAGTTTATAAAGCTTTGTTTTATGATTGTCCAAGAGTTTTGAAAGAAGTATAGAGAGTTCTATAAGCAGTCTATCTCCTGTGTCAAGTCCATAATATTCATTTATTTCTTTAAACTTTTCAATATTTATGATTGCCAGCTTTATTTCTTTATCCTCTAGTAAATCTTCGATAAGCTTTTGTCTGTTAGGGAGTTGTGTCATGTTATCTGTAGTTTGAAATTTGATTTTTTTATCTTGAAGGATAAGATCTGTAACATCATGTCTTATCGCTATAAACTCTTTTATCTCACCATCATAATCAAGTATCGGGACTATTGTTGACTTTGCATAGTAGGGTTTTTTATCTTTTGTTCTATTTTGTATTACACCTCTCCAGATTCGCTTATCTAGTATCGTTTCCCATAAATCATTATAAATAGAATTTGGATTTTCTCGATGCCTTATTATACTGTGAGGCTTCCCTAGAACCTCTTCTTTTGTAAAACCAGATATTCTACAAAATTCATCATTCACATAAGTAATGATTCCATGTATATCTGTCTTTGTAATAATAGCGCTCTCATCAACTGCTTTTTTATACTCATCTAATAGTGATGCATTAATAAGAAGCTCTTTATCTTTTTTATCTACCTTTTTTTGTAGTTTTTCATTTCGTGTTTTTTGATGCGTTATATCTGTAATGTAACCCTCAATATCAACAACTTCTCCACTACTATTATATCTTCCTACCCCTTGCTCCCAAACCCATTTGACATCACCATGTTTAGGTAACATTCTATATTCATAACTAAATGGAGTATTTGATTCTAATGCTCTAGTGACTTCTTTATACATAAAATTCAAATCATCTTTATGAATAATAGCAGCGAAAGAGACACATTTGTTATATAAAAGTTCTTCTATATCGTAACCTGTCAACTCATTACACCCATCACTAATAAACTTCATTGTCCAGTCATCATCATTCTCACATCTATATAACATTCCTGGTAATCTATTTAATAATTTTTCAACATTAGAACTTTTTGGATTATAATTCATTAGTAACACCTAAAAACTTATATATCATTGATTGTATCTAAAAATAACAGTATCTCTCTCTTGTTTATGCATCTTATTTATACATCTACTTTCAAAGCAAATTTTCATCACTCTTTAGATACAATCGCGAAATCTCAAAAATATCTCTTTTAAGGCGTCGTACAATTGTTTGATTTAAAAAAATACACATCAGCAAATATCAAAAATGATATTCTCTCCGGTTTAGTTGTAGCAGTTGCCTTAGTTCCAGAAGCTATAGCTTTTTCATTTATCGCAGGAGTAAGTCCAGTTGTTGGTCTTTATACTGCTTTTATCTTAGGTCTAATCACTGCACTTATCGGTGGTAAGCCAGGTATGATTTCCGGTGCTACAGGAGCAGTTGCTATAGTTCTAGTCGGTCTTAGCCTAGAAGCAAATGCTTTACTCTCTGCTCAAGGCTTAGCTGGGGAAGCTATTGCTATGGGAGTCCTTCACTATATCCTTCTTGCAACCGTAATAGCAGGTCTTATCCAGATAGGAATAGGAGTACTAAAACTTGGTAAATTTATCCGTTTAGTTCCTACTCCTGCTATTCACGGATTTGTAAATGGTTTAGCTATCGTAATCGCAACTGCTCAGTTTAAGTTCTTTGAGGGACAAGGTTATATGATGTATGTTTTAGTAGTTGTAACAATGCTTATCATGTACCTACTTCCAAAGTATACAAAAGCTGTTCCAGCTGGTTTAGTTGCTATTATTGCCATAACTTTAGGTGTTTACTTTACAGGGGCAGATACTCTTCTTTTAAGTGGTTTAGCAGATATGAGTCAGTTTGCAGGTCAACTTACTACTTTTGTTATTCCAGATAAACTACTTAGTATGGATGCTATTATTATGGTTCTTCCTTATGCTGTTATCGTTGCTCTTGTTGGTATTATTGAGTCGCTTCTTACTCTTTCAGTTTTAGATGAACTAAGCAATACTCGTGGTTCAGCAAATAAAGAGTGTATAGCTCAAGGTACTGGAAATGTAACTTGTGGTTTCTTTGGCGGAATGGCTGGTTGTGCTATGATTGGTCAAAGTATCATTAACTACACATCAGGTGGTATAGGAAGACTTTCATCATTTGTTGCAGCAGTAGGTCTAATTATTTTAGTTGTATCAATGAGTGGAGTTTTAAATACTATCCCCGTAGCAGTTTTAATTGGAATCATGTTTATGGTTAGTATAGGTACTTTTGAGTGGTCTAGCTTCTCTCGTCTAAGTCATATGCCTAGAACTGATGCTTTTGTAATGCTAGCTGTTACGGTCATTACAGTAGTAGAAGATTTAGCTATCGCTGTTATAGCTGGTGTGATTATCTCTGCACTTGCATTTGCATGGAAACATGCAAGAATCTTTGCAAGAGTTCATACAGAAGCTGACGGCACTAGAGTTTACGAACTTGACGGTCCTCTTTTCTTTGGAAGTGCTAGTACATTTGCAGAAAACTTTGATATCCCAAATGACCCTCCAAAAGTTGTAATAGACTTTAAAGATGCAAGAGTTATGGACTCTTCAGGTGTTGAAGCGATAGATGCTATAACAAAGAAGTATGAAGATGCTGGTAAAAACCTTCTTCTTCGTCATCTCTCAGCAGACTGTAAAGCCATACTTAAAAAAGCAGGTCCACACTGTGCATACGAAGAAGATGATCCAACTTATAAAGTTGCTTACAACTACTAAGATTATATAACTTTCACAATAAAAGACAAATTATATATCTGATTTGTCTTTAATCAATAAATAGATTTATCATATATATAAAGCCCCTAAAAGTAAAGTAATATACTTAAGAGCTTTATGATTATCTTTTGATTAATCTTTTTGTACAACAACAAAACTCTCTGGTATTAAAGACCTATATTTTGGCATGCTTTGCCCAATGCTTGCATTTATATATGTAGGATCAGCTAAAACAAGCTTTCTTTTACCTGCTTTTACACTGTCTCCTGACATAGGAACATATAAAGCTGTTGCCATATGATCTTTGTATTTAACACCAACAACACTAACATTAAACAGCTCTTTTACAAGATAAGAAAAAAGCACCGCTCTATCCTCACAGTCTGATTTGTCAAAGTAAAGTGTCTCAGTTGCAAACATAACTTTCTCTCTCCCAAACTGCTGGTTATCCCTTTCATATTCAAAAGACTTCTGAACAAAATGAAGAACAAAGTTCATAGCATCTCCGGCTTTTTTTCCATCAACATATTTTTTTATACTCTTTGCAATTGACTCATAAGTTCTGCTATCTACTGGAGCATTAAAGTAAGTCTCATAATCTGCTTGCGGATATGTAGCCATAAAGTCTATAAGGTTTTGATTGTACTCAAATGAAACCGTATATGTTTTTCCATAATCTTCAAATGAAAGAGTTTTTTTCTTCATTTTTGACATAAAATTAGGAAGTGTCTTTAAGGAAAGATCTAGAGGCTTATCAGCACCAGGATAATTTTGTTTATAAGAGTATAACCTACCAACACTACCCTTAGAATAATTAGAAACTACATAAAACTTTTTATTTGAAAAGTTATAGTTTGGAGTTGCATAAATAGTTTTTTTAGAATAATGCATAAGTACAATATGTCTTTGTGCAAGTCCAACTTTTACTGCGTATCCAAGTTTATTAAATACAAACCAACTTAGAAGATTTGAGTTATCTTGATTTGAGTGTATTTGTTTTGAAATATCTAAAACTAGTAGATATACACCCCAATCGTTAAGGTTCATCTCTTTACTTACTGTTTTTATCTTACGCAAAAAGTCTTCATAATCACTAGATGCTGCATTATCAAAAAAGTTAGTGATACCTTCTTGATTTTGAGGATAAAATTTTGCACTTTTTATACCTGCAGGCACATCAAAGCCAAGTGTTGTTCCATAAAAATCAAAGCTAATATCTTTTGATACAATTTTAACTTCCTCTTTTTCAGGAATAATTACTATCTCTTCTTTAACTTCAGGTTCTTTAAAAATTATAAAATCTTGAGGTGGAGTAGGCTCAATATGTTCTATTTTCTTAACTTTTATACTTATTTTTGGACCGACACTTTTGATTTTTGTAGGTTTAGCAGGAGCTATTTCTTTGGGTTTAGGCTTCTCGTATAAAGGTGTTCCCTTATATACATTATATGCTCCCCATTGTTGTTTTAAATATTTGTTAAAATCGCTATCTCGTTCATCTTTGTACTTAGTAAATGATTGGGCTTGTGATCTTTTAAAATCTTCAAAACTTTTAGCACCTAAGACGGATGTACAAAGAGCAATTACTATACTAAAATGGCCAAGCAGCCTGAATAATTTTGGTTCCCCATCCTTGTTTTGTAGCACGGTCAACATCTCCTTGAGTTCTATAAAGAATTTTAGCCTCGCTCATCTGAACAGAGTCTATTTTATTGTATTGGTCTATATCATATGGACGAATTACACCACTAATCTGAATAATTTGTTTTTGATCATCAATTAAAATCTCTCTTTTTCCAGAGATAAAATAGTTTCCATTTTGTAAAACTTTAACTATTCTAGCCGAAACTGTAGTGCTAAAAGAAGCATCTTGAGAAGAACTACCACTTCCAGAAAAATTACTACTAGAAGTACCTTCAAAACCTACATTTGTCAAACCGTTAAGCTTATTAGCGTATGAACTAATAGAAGGATTTCCACCATTAGCAGCGAATGTTCCACCACCTAAAGCACTAGAGTCATTCTTACTAAGGTCTTTAGCCGCACTACTAGAACATGTTGTTGTCTCAGAGATAACAACTCTAACTATATCATTCACATGCATAGCCTTATGATCGGAAAAGAGAGGATTATCTCCCTGACCAAAGATACTTCCAGTAGAAACATAATCTTGCTTATCTTCTTTTGCAGGCATCTGCTCTACGTACGCTGGTGGCTCAAAGTCTATCTCTGGTTCTGTAAGGTTAGCTGTACACCCAGATAAATAAAGTATAGCATAAAAAGGAATAAAGAATATTAAAATTTGTTTTGTCATTATAGTCTCATTTATAAATAATAGATTTAGCTATAATACTAGCAAAAATAGTTCCAAAGGAAATTCATGACTTTAAGAGAAACAATCAATGAAGATGTAAAAACTGCAATGAAAGCAAAAGAGACAAAAAAGAGAGATGCTCTTCGTCTTCTTACTAGTGCTTTTAAACAAATAGAAGTTGATGAAAGAAAAGAATTAAGCGATGATGATGTTATAAAAATAATTCAGACACAGGTTAAAAGAAGAAATGATTCTGCATCCCAGTACAAAGATGCCGGTCGAGATGATTTAATGCAAATTGAACTTGATGAGATTGCTGTTTATACTCCATACCTTCCCGCTCAACTGAGTGATGAGGAACTAGAATCTGCACTCAAAGATATAATTTCCAAAGTTGGAGCTACAACTGTAAAAGACATGGGAAAAGTCATGGGAATGGCTAGTAAAGAGTTGGCTGGAAAAGCTGATGGAAAAAGAATTAATGAGTCTGTTAAAAAACTACTTGCGTAAGCAAGTGGTTTTTTAACCAAATTTCAGTTTTTTAAGAGCCGCTTCTTCGTCATCTTGACGCATTAAAGATTCACCAACAAGAAACGCATCTACACCAGCTTTACTTAAATCTTCTAACTGACCATGCTCGTAGATGCCACTCTCTGCAACAATGATTTTACCATTTGGAATCATTGGAATTAGCTCATAACAAAGATTCATATTCATTTCAAATGTTTGCAGATTTCTGTGGTTTATACCTATGATATCACTTCCAGCATATATCGCTTTAACAAGATCTGATTTATCATGAACTTCAACTAAGGCTTCCATACCAAGGTGTCTTGTATATGCTAAAAGCTCTTTTAAATCTTTCTTGCTAAGTGCAGCAGCTATGAGAAGAATAAAGTCTGCACCATGAACCATAGCTTCTAAAATCTGATATTTAGAAACTATAAAGTCTTTTCTTAAAAGTGGAATTCCAACATATCTTCTGATTCCGCCAAGATAATCAAGTGAACCTTGAAAAAAGTGAGGTTCAGTAAGCACAGAAATAGCACTAGCCCCTCCTCTTTCATAAGCTTGAGCAATTTCTAAAGGATCAAAATTTTCACGAATAATACCCTTAGACGGAGAAGCTTTTTTAACCTCTGCAATAATTCTATATGGATCTTCTTCTGTCGCTTTTAAATATGGAAATACATCTCTTGGAGCTCTTGCATTAAAAGCAAGTGAACGACCAAGCCAATCTAGTGAAAATTCTTTTTCTCTTTTTACTAAATCTTCTTTAGTCTTTTTTATAATGTCATCTAAAATCATTTTTTTTTCTTACCCTGAACTTTTTTATTTTTACATTTTTTTATGGTATCTACGTGTTTTAAAACTTCAGGATCATCCCCACCTTCCATTTTCTTTACTTTAGAAATAATGGTATAGGCTTTTTCACAATTTCCAAGTCTATAGTATCCCCAAGCTAGAGAATCAAGATAACAAGCCGATTTAGGCTCTATTTTAAGCGATTCTCTTATATAGCTCATACCACCTTTAATGTCTATGGAGTGATCTATTAAAAGATATCCAAGATAATTTAAATATAGTGGTTTTTTTTCTACACTAACTACTTTTTTCAACTTCTTAATTACTGAGTCTTGCATCTTTTTATCAGCTTTATCTTTGAAGCTTTCATATTCAAAAATTGCACTTTGTCCAAGGTAGTTAATATCACCTATTTCATAATATAGTTCTTTGGCTAGCTTTGAAGCTTGTTTATAGTTTTTTGCATTTATGTAGACTTGAAGGAGAAGTTCATTATCACTTCCACTCTTTTGCAAAAAGCTCATAAGTTTAATATACTCTTTTTTATAAGCATAGATTTGAACTATTTTCTTTGAAATTTCATCACTTTCTTCTAGCTCATACATTCTCAAATATACAGATAAAAGACCGTCAATATCATTTTCATTTGAATAAAAACCTATTAGTCTTGTACAAATAATTTTTGAGCATCCATGCATTCTGGCATGAGTTTCTAGTTGAGCAATAGCTTCTTTATTTCTTTGTAAGTTCACATATAGGATGATTGACATTCTGTCTAAGATTCTTTCATTATAGTCTTTAGTGTAAGCACTCTCTAGGTACTTAAGAGCCGTGTCGTATTTTTTCTGTTTCACATATATTTCACTAACTAAAACATAGTCATTTACATCTTTTGACTCATCTACTAATTCTATTGCTAAAACTCTAGCCTCTTCATATTTTTGATCACCAATTAAAGCAACTATCTTTAATCTGATTAGTTTAAAATCTTCGATTTTACCATCTGTCTCAAGATCTACTTTAGCGACGACATCAGCATTTTTATGTGCAGCCAAGTCATTTTGTAGTGATTTATAAAGGTACTCTTTTTTAGCTGATTTTTCATATAGTGAATTAAATATGCTTGAAGCTGAATTGTAGTCTTTTAACTCTTCTGCTCTTAGAGCAAAGAGTATATAAGCATCTTCTTGGGCAAAAGCTTTCTCATTTGGTTTTAAAGACTCTGTTTTAGAAATACATCCACTAAAGAGTAGTGCTAAAAACAGAGATAAAAATATTTTAATCATTATCATTTCCTATTATTCCCGGACACTCTTGCTTTAACTCATCTACCTTCTCTTTATAATAATCCCAAAAGGGAAAAGTTATACATTGAGAAGGACGAGCTTCATAAACTCTGCATCCGTTTATCTCTCTATCGTAAAATATACACTCATGTGAGCCATTATACTTTATCTCTTTTATAGAATACTTATAACCTTTTTTAAAAAGGTATTCATTTACAAAATCTCTAATATCTAAATCTAATAAT
>JAQIBW010000125.1 GCA_027858865.1 Sulfurimonas sp.
CAATACAGAAGACTACTTTAATGCTGTTTTAGATGGCCTAAATGGTATAGAAGATGAAGCAAGCAAATCAGACTTAGCAAAACGACTTCTTGGCTCTTCAGATATGAAGAATCTTATAGATGGCGGCTCTGAAGCAATTAAAAATCAGAAAAAAGAGTTAGAGGGGCTTGGTGTTCTTGTAAGTAACCAAGACTATAAAGAGTCAGTAGAATTTAATGACACTCTTCTCTTGACCACTACAATGTTAAAAGGTTTAGCAAATAAAGTAATGACTTCAATCATGCCTCTATTTGCTAAGCTAATGAAGCAATTTAACTCATTCATTAAAGCAAATAAAGAACTAATCTCTTCAGGTCTAAAAACATTCCTAGACGCAATCATTAACGGCTCTCAGTTCTTTTTATCTCTTGTAGGACGTATTATTGAACATTTAGGCGGTATGCAAACGGTTATAGCTGTCATAGCAGGATTACTTATAATTTGGCAGCTTCCACTCATAGCAACAATAGCTGCCGGGTTTGCATTGATGCTGATATTTGATGATATCATGAACTTTTTTAAAGGAAACGATAGTGTTATAGGCGATTGGGTAGACTCTATAAAAGCAAGCTTTGAAGAACTAAAAACAAACTTCCCAAATCTAGGCGCAATCCTCCAAATACAGATAGATAGCTTCATGTCAATTTTTAATTACTTCAAAGATACACTTTTCAATCTTTGGGATTTAATAACTGGAAAAATAAGCTTTGAAGAGACTCTAAATAACCAGGTCAATATCATATACAGTTTTATAGATTCTATTAAGGCCGTATTTAGTGATTTGATAACTTGGATATCTGATATTTTTAGTAACTTAGATATATTTGGAGGGTTAAAAGACCAGATTAAAGAGCTTAAGGACAGCATGACTGACTTTATACCAGATATGCCAAGTATGTCAGATATATCTTCTTTTATGGGCTTCTCTGATGCTCCAACTCCTGAACCGGCTTTAGCTCAAGCATCGCCATCTATGCAGGCAGTAGATTCTTCAAATAAAACTACAAATACCTATAACATAAGTGCTTCAGTAGATGCAAACTCAAAAAGCATAGACCAGGCACTTAGAGAAATATCTAATCCATCAGGATATAACTAATGTGGTATGACTTCAACTTTTTTAATCGTAATAAACAGAAATTTGCACATATAGAGCTTGATGCTTTACTATCTCAGAGCATAACTATGACAAACATAGTTTCTGAGCATCCACTAGAGACAGGAGAGCTTTTAAATGATGCAATCCATAACCAACCACTTGTTATCTCTTTTAGTGCTCTTGTCTCAGATATGCCACAAAGCACTATAGACTTTTTAAAGACCAATATAAATGCAGTGCAATCCGTACTTAGTTCAAAATCTATGTCAAGCTCAAAAAGTATGAAAGCATGGGTAGAACTGAATGAACTATGGAAAGCAAAAGAACTGGTAACAATCACTTCTCCTATGCAAAGTGAACCGTTTGACAATATGAGCATATTAAAAATACATGTAGAAATAGATGATCTTGAAGGAATTACTTTTAGTGTAGATCTAAAGCAAGTCCAAATAACTCAAAATTTAAAAAAATTTACGCCAGCACCTGAAGTTGGAAAGCAGAGCACAAGACTATGAAACGATTAACTAACCTATTGTTCCAAACCTACTCAAATAATGCATAAACTGTCAGAGTTAATATACTTTTTAATGATAGCTTTAATTTTTTTTACTTTGAGACTTATCAAAATGATGTATTAACTAAAGGAGCAACAAAAATTGTAAATAACTACGAAAATGAGCTCCTAAAATTCTCTTCTTTATCGGCTGATATTGCATCTTATGAACTGGTTGAAACTTTCACGTTAGAGTTTAAAATATGATTAGTTCAATCAGTACAAGAAGTACTAGAACTATTAGTATTATCTTAAATGATAAATATGAGATTAGTCCTGACTTAGATATAAAAGTAAGTGCAACTAAAAGTCGTTTAGC
>JAQIBW010000084.1 GCA_027858865.1 Sulfurimonas sp.
TAAACACTAATACATTCGCAAAAAGTAAATATTGTGGCACAAACATATTCAACGTTTAAAATTAGAAATTCAGATTTAAGCCTATTTACAAGTTACACACAAATCGTAAAGATATAACAGTTCTTTCAAATTACCGCCTTATAATATTTTTTAATTTTATTTATTAATTACTTGATTCATCTTTAAAAAATAAAAGTATATTTAATTATTTAGTTTTCTTATCTATCATATCAACTATCAAATCAATCTTTTTATCATTAAAATCAAGTCCCATTTTTTCTTGCTCAGGAGTTGCAAATGCCGGAATACCATTAACTTCCAGTACTATGTATTCTTCTTTTTCTAAATCATAAATAATATCAACACCACCAATATCAACACCACAGGCTTTACATGCTTTTTTAGCAATTTTTATTATTTTATCATTTGCTTCACGCACAAATACAGAGCCCCCACTTGTGACATTTGTTCGCCAATCCGTTGCACTTGCCTTTCTACCATAACAACTTACAAACTCTCCATCAACAATGTCTACTCTGAAGTCTGTGTTATCATACTTTATAAATTTTTCCACATAAAAATATCTTAAATCCATTTGATTTAAAAATGGCAGTAACATATCAAGACTTGCTTCATTCTCAATTTTTGTAAGACCTACTCCACCCCAACCATCAGTTGGTTTATAAACCATTTTATCCCATTTTTTAATTATCTTTCTTAACTGATCACTATCATCCCTATGACACAATTTATAATCAGCTGTTTTTATCCCTTTGTTTCTAAGGACAAAAGATGTATGAAATTTGTCTTCAGTTAAAGCAAAAGACTCATATGAGTTAATCATAGGAATAACTTTGTTTAGTGCTTGGTATAAATACATCTGATACTGAGTCTGCTCACCTGCATTGTAAGAGAAAAACAAATCAAGTTTATTAAGCTTTACGCCGTTATGCAGGATACTTCCATTATTAGCTATTGCATGTCTTAGATTTATATCATCTAGCGTATCAATATCTCTTTCTTTAAGTTTATTAATAATCTTATTTCCAATTTTATCACCACCACTATTACTGTACAGCCACATTCCAATTTTTCTATTTGACATTAATTTCCCTTTTTAAAATCTAAGTTTTCAACAAAATAAGTAAATAACGTTTTACTCAACTCAATTCTACTTGTAAAACTTTCTTTGGAAGCTCTTTCATGTATAGTATGATCCCCATCACCAAATGGTCCAAAGCCATCTAAAGTTACAACCCCACATGAACTTACAACGTTAGCGTCACTCACTCCACCTCTCTCTTCTGATTTTAAAGTAGAAGATGTAATCTCTTCGATATTTTTTATCAGAGCTAATGAAGCTTCACTTGTTTGCATTACATCTCTTTGGATGCCACCTCTAAGTTGTGCAGTAGTACCATTAACAAAAGATTTTTCAACTATTTCATCTATACTTTTTAAAACTCTGTCACATTCTTGTGAATTTTTGTATCTCAGCTCAAAAACCATATTTGCGGACGGTGAAATTGTATTTGCACCGATGCCACCATTAATTTTACCTACATTAACAGTTGTCCCTTTTTCTAAGTCTGTCAACTTCACTAGTTCCTGTAGTTTGTAAGAAGCTTCCAGGTTTGCATCATGTCCATGAATATAGTTATTTCCAGCATGAGCTGCTTTACCTGTTATATCTAGAAAAAAAGTACCTACCCCTTTTCTTCCGGTTACAACTTCCATATCTTCTCCGGCTGCTTCATATACAAAACAGTAGTCATAATTAGCTGCAAGTTTTGCTGTCAAATGCTTGGAGTCGTCACTGCCTGTTTCTTCATCACTTACAAAAAGGATATCTATGTTTCTTATATCTGGATGTTTCTCTTTTAATTCTCTGAGAGCCTGAAGTAGTACTATATTTCCACCCTTCATATCACAAACACCAGGTCCATAAATCCACTCTTCATCTTCAGAATATTCTTCAAATTCATTTAGTGGGAATACTGTGTCTAAATGCCCAAGTAGTAATAGTTGTTTTGAAGCTTTGTCATGTTTTGAAGTGTAATGTCTATGATTACCAATAAGTTCTCTATCATAAATAGTTACTTCAAAACCCAACTCTACAAGCCATTTATCAAATAATAATCCAACTCTGTCTACACCATGTTTATTTTTAGTGTATGAGTTTATATTTACAATTGTGCTTAAGTCATTTAAATAGCTCATTCAACTCCTAGTTTCTTTGCGAACTAGATTAATTGTACTATATATTTATTTAATATTTATAAAAAGATGTGGTATTTGTTAGTTGGAGTGGAAGAAAGGGAAGAAGTGTAAAGACTTAGAAGATTATTTTCTTCTAAGTTCTTTGATACGAGCTTTTTTACCAGCAAGATCACGTAGATAAAATAGTTTCGCACGACGAACGCGACCGCGACGGAGAACTTTTATTTCACTAATTGAGTCAGAGTAAAGTGGGAAAATTCTTTCAATACCAATACCATTAGCACCAATTTTACGTACAGTAATTGTTTTACCAGTACCTTCACCACGTTTTGCTATACAAACACCCTCGTAGCTTTGTACACGAGTTTTGTCACCCTCTTTAATAGTTACTGCTAAACGAACAGTATCACCAGCACGAAAGTCTGGAAGATTTTTCTCAGCAGTTTGTGCTTTTTCAAAGTTTTCTATGTACTTATTTCTCATAAGATTTCCTTGTTCTATGCTTTAAAAGCTGCTCTGGTCTGAAGAATTTAGTCTTACATTCAGACAAGGCTAATTTAAGTGAGCGAATTTTACTATGATTTCCCTTTAAATATTCTGATGGGACAGAACAACTTTGGAAATCTTTAGGTTTAGAGAAAGATGGTGCCTCTAATAGAGGTGTTTCAAAACTTTCAATACTCAGCGACTCACTATTGCCAAGTACACCTTCTACATTTCTCGAAATGGCATCACACATAACAAGTGAAGGTAATTCTCCACCGGTTAAAATGTAATCTCCTATCGAGAAAACTTCATCAGCAAACTCTTCAATGACTCTTTCATCAATCCCTTCATATCTTCCACTAACGAAAGCTATATGAGACTTTTTTGCCAATCTTTTTGCATCACGCTGCACAAAAGGTTTTGCAACGGGAGTTAAAAAAACAATATGAACCTCTTCATCTTGTTTTTTAAGTTCACCCAAAGAGTCAAAAAGTGGCTGAGGGTTCATACCCATACCTGCTCCGCCACCTACTGCTGTGTCATCGACTTTAAAATGCTTGTTATTACTAAACTCTCTTGGATCTAAATAGTTAATATTTAAAATATCTTTATCAATTGCCCGTTTAAGAATAGAGTCACGAAAATATCCCTCTACAATATTTTGAAATAGAGTTACACAAGGGAAAGTCATTATGAAGCTTCTAAAATATCTATTGCACCATCAACTGTAATAATCTTTTTATCAATATCAGTATTTAAAACAAATGGTTTATGAAACGGGATTAAAAAACTCTTTGCAGATCCTTTTTTAACCAGTTCATCACTCGTTTTAACATTCAGATAATTACTGATTGTGATACGTTCAACTTCATTTACAACACCTAAAAGTTTTCCATCTTCGTAAACTTCACAATCCTCTAGATCAAACCAGAAAAACTCACCGTCTTCTAAATGACAGTTTTTTCTTGTCTCTTCACGAGTTGTGTAAAGTTTTATGTTTGTAAACTTTTTTGCATCTTCGATACTATCAACACCAGCTATTTTTATAATACCTCTTTCATGATTTACATCACCTAGAGTAATAGTGGTATTTTTATTTGTCAAAAATGTAGAGTTTTTTTGAAATTGTTCTGGGAAATCACAATGAATGTGAAATTTCATATCACCTTTTATACCGACAGTTTTGCCGATAGTGGCAATGTGAAGTCTTGCTTCTTTAGATTGGTTCGACATTGATTCTATAGCTTACGCCATCTTTTGCTTTACAGCCAGATATTACAGTTTTAATTGCACCAATCATTTTGCCCTCTTTACCAATAAGCTTACCTACGTCCGCTTGATTGGCATAAAGAACTATTTCAGTAACTTCATCACTCTCTTTTGTCTGCACTTTTATATCATCTGGGTAAGTTGCTATAAGCTTCGCAAACTGAGCGACAAATTCAGAAATCATGACTAACGACCAGTTATCTTTTTTACACGGTCACTCATTTGAGCACCAGTACTTAACCAGTAGTCAAGTCTTTCATTATCAACAACTAAAGTTTTCTCAGCTACCATTGGATTATAATGTCCAATTAGTTCAATCCAACCACCATCTCTACGTTTACGGTTATCTGTTACAGCTATTCTGTAAAATGGTTGTTTTTTTCTTCCCATACGAGTAAGTCTAATTACTGTCATTTGTTTTCCTAGTCATTATTTAAACGATAGTTGAGCAGAGCCCATCTATCTACGCTAGCCGCTAAGGCACTAAAGATATTTCTTTTGAAATATTAATAAATATTTGGTGGTTTTTGCAGAATAAAATATACTAAGTAGTTTTATTGTGCCTCTTACCGCCGTCGAGTAAATCTTTTTCTATTCTGGCTACATTTTACTTTGTAAAATATGCTCATCATAGAGATTTCCACGATATGCGTCTTATATCTTGGTTTTCAAGATACCTTCTAATCACAGAGGGATTATTTCAGAAGTTATTACGATTCGGAATTATAACTAGTTATTTCTTAAAAGTAAATAGATTCAGGACAAAGGCAAAAATAAAAAGAGTGATGTATATTCAAGGCGCATAATGAGGACGTGCACTATAGTGCATAACGAATGTAGCAACGCAGAAGATATGTTGCTATTTTAATTTTTAGCGAGGGATGGCTCCAGCTCCACCCATTTGCCCCATCATTGCCTGAAGATCTTTCATTCCATTTTTACCTGAAAATTTCTTAGCCATTTTACCAGCATTTTTAAACTGTTTTATCATACGGTTAATCTCTACAATCTCTAAACCACAACCTTTTGCGATTCTTCCTTTGCGAGAGTTATTTAGTAAATCTGGATTTTCTTTCTCTTTTAGAGTCATTGAAGAAACCATTGATTTGATATTTTTGAGTTCGCTTGAATTTTCCATATCGAAATCTTTAAGAGCTTTTGACATATTTCCCATTCCAGGAATCATTCCCATAAGAGACTTCATGCTACCCATTTTTTTCATACTTTCCATCTGCTCTAAAAAGTCGTTGAAGTTAAACTTACCTTTTTGAATCTTCTTAGTGAGTTTTTTAGCTTGTTGCTCGTCAATTGCACCCGCAGTTTTTTCAGCAAGACCTTCGATATCACCAAAACCCATGAGACGGTTTACAATACGATCAGGTAAGAAAACTTCCAAGTCTTCCATCTTCTCACCACTACCGATGAAACGAAGAGGAACTTTAACTTGAGATGAAAGACCTAAAGCTACACCACCTTTTGAGTCACCATCGTATTTAGAAAGGATCACACCATCAATCCCGATTTTCTCTTTAAAGCTTGTAGCAGTTCTTACTGCATCTTGACCAGTCATTGAATCTGCTACATAGAAGATTTCATCAGGATTAGCAGCTTTTTTAACAGCTTCAAGTTCATCCATAAGTTCATCGTCAATTGCTAAACGACCAGCTGTATCTATAAGTACAACATCATAGATGCCTTCATTTGCTTTTTTAAGCGCTGAACGAACAACGTCCACAGGATTACTAGAGTTCTCTTCTTCATAAAGTTCTACTTCTATTTGAGTAGTAATTTGACGAAGTTGTTCAACTGCTGCTAAACGCTGTAAGTCGGCTGCAACAATAAGAACTTTTTTCTGCTTATTTTTCAAATAAGTTGCAAGTTTACCAGTAGTTGTAGTTTTACCCGAGCCTTGAAGTCCAGTCATAAGGATTACAGTCGGAGGGTTTGGAGAAAAAGTAAAACCTCTATTTCCACCAACTTCTAGTAGTTCATAAAGAGTTGCTCTAAGTGCATCTAAGAACTGATCTTTACCTATACCGTTTTTCTTAGTCTCTATCTCAACTTTAGCTATTAAATCTTTTACAACAGTATGGTTTACGTCTGCTTTTAAGAGTGATTTTTTTAACTCATTAAGCGCTTTTGTAAGTGCCTTATCATTATCAAATGTACGAATCTTTTTAATAGCCGCTGTAAATGAATTTGTCAATGTATCAAACATGAAGTACCTTATATAGTTTATATAATATTTTTCGAATTATAGCAGAGTAGGACTTTTGGTTTATTTAATCTACTAAACTAAACATCTACCAATTTTAGTTTATCTTTACGTGAGAGTTGTTTTATAGCATATTCCCTCTTCATTGCATCTACTTTATCATCACAATTTTCAAAGTAAACAAGCTCTACTGGTCTTCTGTTTCTTGTGTATTTTGCCCCAATAGTAGATGTGTTATGCTCATTTATTCTTCGTTTTAAGTCCGTTGTTACCCCTGTATAAAGTGTCTTATCTACACACCTTAACATATATACTTTCCAAGGGCTTATCGGAGTTACAAAAATATCTTCATCATCAACTTTATAAAATCTTGCTTCATTTTTTTGACAAAAGTAAATAGTGTATGCGCAGGTAATAGCATCTAGCATATCCTCAAAATCTTTTAGACCTTGTCCTTTTAAAGCAGACACATCATTCTTTAATATCTTATGTGAGGAAACTACTTTGGCTAAATATCTTTTATAAATACTAATTTGTTCTCTTATAAATTCAACATCTCTACCTTTTTTTCTCTTATATGGTAGGATTTGCTGATTATTAAATAACATAGCTATTGTAGAGTGTGGATAAACTTCAAATATTACTTTATCAGACTTATAATCTCTCTTAAATCCATCATCTTGGAGTCTTTTAAAGAGTTCTTCGCTTCTAATATTTGAATTGTATTTTGTGAAGATTGTTCTATTTATGGGGAGCATTGAAATTTTATATTTTGCAAAATCTTTGTTGAAAAGCTTTTCGCACTCTCTATTTCCATCTTCATTTGGAACTAAGAGTGGAGCATCTAGCCCAATATAGACTTTATTGTTTATATATTTTTGTATCTCATCAACTATTTCATCTATAGATTTTAAGAGTTTAATATCTATAATCTTTAAACTCTTTTTATAAGGAACTAATGCACAAAAGCCTGAAAGATTCTTATCTCCCCAAGCTAGGTCAATCCCTATATATACACTATTGGAAGTCAACAAATACTTTAGGCTCAGGTGCTACAAATTCCATACCCAAAAGTCTTACTTTGTGTGCATGAAGCATTACTCTTTTCGCACGTCTTCCACCATACTGCTCATCTCCAATAATCGGATGGTCAATATAACGTAGGTGTGTTCTAATCTGGTGTGTTCTACCATGGTGAATAATACACTTAATCTTTGTTTTGTTAGCACTTACTATATCTGGGAAGAATTCTGTTCTAGCAGGTTTTCCTTTTCCTGAGACATTTGAGTATGCTTTATTATTTTTTTTCTGAGTTAAAATTGGTTTATCAACTTCTACAGGTTCACTAATGATACCTTCAACCCAAGCAATATACTCTTTATATACATTATCTTTTTTAAATTCTTGAATAGCTTTTTGTCTAAACTCTTCATTTTTAACAAGCATCAAAACGCCACTTGTTTCACGGTCAAGTCTATGCAATAATACAGCTGGTTTTAACTGTCTCTCAATTTCATCTGAGTTAATATATGCTGGTTTATCAACAACAATCATGTCATCATTTTCAAAAATCGGTTTTATTTTTTCAATCTTTTGAACTCTAAAATTAGTTTTCTCATCTAATTCTCCACGAGCTATCATTACTTTTTTATTTCCAACATATACCAATCCACGATCTATCATAGATTTAGCTTCATTGTTTGAAACACCCTCTTGAATTGCTAATATTTTATATGCTTTTTCTTTTGACATTAGGCAGACTCCTTTAATTTTCTAATATTTTATTTATAATTGGTTCCAAGTTTATCATTTGTTCAACCATAGAAGCAGGTAATTCTTTTGTAGCCAAAAGTGCTTTATGAATCTCATCTGCTTCAACATACTGTACATGATGTACATATTTGAAAAGCTCTTTTTGGTCATGAAAATGCTTACCTGTTATTATCTTGCATCCAAAGAAGGCAGGTTCTAGCGGATTATGTCCACCAACATCTTTTCTAAACGCGCCACCAACAATAGCAATATCACTAATAGCGTACATATTGTTGAGTTGACCCATTGCATCTACTAAAATCAAATCTGTCTCAAAATTTTGTATCTCTGAGAATCTTGCAAGAGTTAAAGAGTTTTTATCCGCATAACTTTTCATAACTTCATAAACACTCTCAAATCTCTCTGGATGTCTTGGAACTACTATTAGTTTTGCATCTACTTGTTTTTTATACTCTACAAATGATTTTAATACTGACTCTTCTTCACCCTCG
This sequence comes from Sulfurimonas sp., assembly GCA_027858865.1. Taxonomy (GTDB): domain Bacteria; phylum Campylobacterota; class Campylobacteria; order Campylobacterales; family Sulfurimonadaceae; genus Sulfurimonas. The sequence continues at coordinate 8,455 of JAQIBW010000084.1, forward strand.
TGTGTACTTCCTGCAACTATACACTCTTGCTCTGGTTTGTCATACTCTTTTGTTTTAGTGATTTTACCGGCTAACTTTATGTTTCCAATAACCTCTATATTTTTAGCTCCCAGTGCTAAGAAGCGGTTTTTATCAATTTCACTCTGAGCATATATGACTTCTACATTTGCTAAAAGCTTTTTATAAAACCAAGCAAACTGTAGATATTTTTTTACACTCTTATCTGAGATACGAGCATTTAAAAGTACAACTTTAGTACCTCTAGATTTTGCTACTGCAAAAAGTATATACCAAAACTCAGCTTCTAAGACTACAAGCAGTTTTTGTTTTTTCATCCAAAAAGGAAGTAGCATCTCATAAGGCAAATATCTAACATCTGCATCGTACTTTCTAGCTTCTGCTTGACCTGTATGAGTTACAGTTGTTATCTTTATATCTCTATCATTCACTAGATCTAAAATTGGTTTTAATGCTTTTGCTTCACCAAGTGAGCAAACATGAAACCAAACTCCATCTGCAGTGTTGAACGAAGGATTTTTAAAAAGAAAAAAACGCGCTGGGATAGACTCTTTGTATTTTTGCTTAAATGAGAGATATACTAAAAGTGGAAGTGCTACAAGATATAGCACAACACTTAAAATATAATATAGAAGTGTAAAAGGCTTCAAGCCTACTCGTTAGATGCTTCTACATGTAGAATACGACCACAGTGTGGACATGTTGTAATCTCTTCAGCTTTAATAACATCTGCTAAGATTTTATCACTGATTATCATATGACAACCCATGCAAGCTTGCTCTTCAACAGGCACAACAGTACTGTTTTTAGCCCAACGACGAATCTTTTGGTAAAAAGCAAGACCTTTTTGATTTGTAGTCCCAAGAAGTTTTTCTTTTGCAATAAATACTTTTTGTCTTTCTTTATTTATTAC
>JAQIBW010000213.1 GCA_027858865.1 Sulfurimonas sp.
CATCTAAAGTGACAAACCACATAGAACCTATCTATCTTGACAAACTCTAAAAGTGAAGTTACGTTTTTATGCTTTATTGGCATATCCTGATACCCTTGAATGAACTATTCTTAACCAAAGCAATAATTATACCATTTTTTTTAATCTTTCTCTTTGTTTCTTAATTTTGAGACTAATATATAAAAAAGAGGAATAAAGAGTATCGCTAAAAAAGTAGCTGCTAACATCCCACCAATTACTCCAGTTCCAATAGAGTGTCTGCTTGCTGCTCCTGCACCGCTACTAATAGCTAAAGGAATAACCCCTAAAGTAAATGCTAAAGAGGTCATAATAATAGGACGCAGACGAACTTTTGCAGCTTCTAAAACAGCGTCAACAAGCTCCATTCCCTGCGCTCTTTTTTGCATCGCAAACTCAACCATCAAGATAGCATTTTTAGCACTAAGACCAGCAAGAACGAGTATTCCTATCTGAAAGTAAATATCATTTTCAAGCCCTCTTAAGTGGTTTGCAACAACTGCTCCAAAAACACCAAACGGAACAGCTAAGATGACAGCTATAGGCATAAGCCATCTCTCATATTGAGCTGCTAAGATTAGATATAAAAATATGATGCCAAAGATAAAGGCCAAGTTTCCAGCACTTGTTATCTGCTTCTCCTGATATGCAGTTCCTATCCAACTAATACTATAGCCCTCGGGAAGAACTTCATTTGAAACCTCTTCTATCACTTTTAGTGCATCTCCTGAGCTATATCCAAGAGAAGCTTGTCCTGAAACTTTTGCAGCATTAAATAGGTTAAATCTCTCTACTAAATCAGCACCGAAACTTTGATTTAGTGTAGCAAGTGAACTAAGTGGAATCATCTCTCCATTTGAACTTCTAACAAATATTTTTTCTAAATCCTCAGGCCTTTTTCTAAATGATTCTTCAGCCTGCATATTTACCATGTAAGTTCTGCCCAAGAGGTTAAAATCATTTACATAAAAACTTCCAAAAGTTGCATTAAGTGTTTGATAAATTTCATCAATATTTACACCTTTTGATTTAGCTTTTGCAACATCTACTTTTATTTTATATTTTGGAATAGAGGTATTTAGTGTAGTTCTAACTCCCGCTAATTCAGGTCTTGCGTTTGCTTTTTTAATAATTTCATTAACATATTTTTGCAACTCATCTAAATCAGCACCCGTTCTGTTTTGAACATACATCTCAAACCCGCCAGATATTCCCATTCCTCTAATTGGAGGAGGCACAACACCAAAAGAGAAGCCGTCGCTTGTTTTTGAAAGGTTTTTACTTATTTGTGCTGCAAGGTAACTTGCACTTTGAGTTGGATCTTTTCTCTCATCCCAAGGTTGAAGCTTTAAAATAGTAGCTGCAGCATTTGTTCTTTGAGAAAATGTTACAAAGTCAATTCCAGCAAACTGAACTATGTTTTTTATATTTTTATCTTTAGAAGCTATATCATATATCTCTGAAGTAAGGGCATCTGTTCTGCTGAGTGATGCAGATGGAGGATTGTAGCTAAACACAAAAACTGTTCCTTTGTCTTCAGTTGGAACAAGCCCTGTTTTTAGACTTGTAAACATATCAAATGTTATATATACAAGTCCGCCAAAAAGCAATACGCTTAAAAGAGAGTAGCGTATAGTAAGTTTTAAGGCATTTGAATAGCCTCTTGTTGCACTATCAAAAAAGTTGTTAAACCATTTGAAAAAATACTTAGGTTCTTTGTGTGTCGGTTTTAATATCAAAGCACAAAGTGCTGGTGTTAGAGTAAGAGCAACAAGTCCTGAAATAGCCAATGAAATAACAATTGTAACAGCAAACTGTCTATACATTTCTCCGCTGAGTCCACCTAAAAAAGCAACTGGCAAAAAAACTGCCGAAAGTACTAAAACAATAGCAATCAGTGCTCCAGAAACCTCTTGCATAGCTTTTATGGAAGCATCTTTAGGAGAGAGTCCCTCTTTTATGTGCCTCTCTACATTCTCTATAACAATAATTGCATCATCAACAACTATCCCTATGGCTAGAACAAGCCCAAAAAGTGTAAGTAAGTTAATACTAAAGCCTAGCACATACATACCTGCGAATGCGCCGATTATAGATACAGGAACAGCTAAAATTGGGATAAGTGTTGCTCTGAAATTTTGTAAAAATAAAAATATAATGAGGGTAACCAAGATAATAGCTTCTATAAAAGTTTTAATAACCTCATTTATAGAAAGTTCAACAAAATCGGTAATATCATAAGGAATAACATACTCAACATCTTCAACAAAGTTCTCACTTATAGAAGCTATTACTTTACGAACTTCTTTTGCTGTCTCTATTGCATTTGCACCACTTTGTAAAAATATTAAAATTGGTACAGCCGGCGCGTTGTTAAGCTTATTTTTCATATCATAGCTCTGAGAGCCAAGCTCTATTGTTGCTACATCTTTAAGTTTTAGTGAACTTCCATCTTCATTAGCTTTAATGATAATTTCTGAAAATTGTGATGTATTATCAAATCTTTGTGGTGTCTCAATAGTATATGTAAACATCTCTTTATTTGAGATTGGTTCTGCTGCCAATTTTCCAGCAGCATATTGCTCATTTTGTTCTCTGATTGAGGTAACTAAGTCATTAACTGTAAGAGAGTATTTTTTAAGTTTAGAGGGGTCTATCCAGACCCTCATTGAGTAATCTCTTGCCCCAAATATATTTACATCACCAATACCTTTAATTCTCTTTAAATCATCAACTATATTCATAAGTGCATAGTTTGATAAAAAGCTAACATCTCGGGTCTGTTTTGGTGAGTGTAAGATAACAACTTGGAGCATATCTGGAGATCTCTCGTTTACTCTAACCCCTTGTCTTCTAACCTGTTCAGGCAACCTTGATAGTGCTGCTTGGACACGATTGTTTATATCTATCTTTGCATCATCAGGATTTGTTCCGACTTTAAAAAAAACATTTATACTAAGTGATCCATTATCTGCCGAGATTGAACTCATATAGAGCATATCTTTAGCACCATTTATCTGCTCTTCAAGAGGTGCAGCAACAGTTTTTGAGATAGTCTGAGCACTTGCACCTTGATAAGTTGCAGTAACTACAATCTGGGGTGGAATAACTCTTGGATACTCTCCAATAGGCAAAGAACGCATAGCAATAACACCAGCTAAAACGATAAGTATCGAGATAACAGATGCAAAAACAGGTCTTTTTATAAAAAAGGTAGAAAACATTTTAGTTGCCTTTCATAATGCTAACTTTTGAGTTTGGTCTTAATTTTGCAATATTACTTATTACAATATTTTCCCCTTCATTAACACCTTCTTCAACATAAGCGATGCCATCTTGTACATGTACACTCTTGATTGGTCTCATAGAAATCATTCCATCTTTTGCAACATAAACAACTGTTGAATCTTGTGTTTTAATAAGAGCAACTTGAGGAATTTTTGCAACTCTCTCATAGCTTAAGCCGTCTATTATTACCTCTGCATAAGAGCCTACTACCAATGCTTTATCTTTGTTTTGAAATTTTGCTCTTAATTTTAAAGTATCTGTCCCAGCATCTATTTTAGGTGAGATAAAATCAATCTCTCCATTATATTTTTTTACACCAACATTTAAAATAACTTTTGTACCATTTTTTATTTGAGAGATATGTTTTGATATATCACTGTTTGGTAAAGAAAACTCAGCATATATTGGATTTTGTGCAGTAATAGTAACTAGCATTGCGCTATCTTCTGCTACATTTATATAAGAGCCTACATCACTGCTGCTCATCCCAATTGTACCGCTGATAGGTGCTTTTATCGTTGTATAATCAAACTTGATTTGAGCATTTTGAACTACTGCTTTTGCTTTTGTTAGCTCTGCTTTATCATCTTCATAAGTATAAAAGACGTCATCACGCA
>JAQIBW010000025.1 GCA_027858865.1 Sulfurimonas sp.
TTTCATTATTGCTTTTTTCCAGCCCCAAGTCTTTCTCGCATTTGTAAGTTCTTCTTTTGAAATTTCAACTATGAGAATTTCTTCTTGGCTCCCTAAAGTGAGTTCAACTTCACCCAATGGAGAAATAAGATTACTATGCCCATAAAACTTCCAATCACTATTTTCTTCTTTGTAAGATCCAACACGATTGGAACGCAAGATATAAACACTGTTTAAAAAAGCTCTCATTTTTAAAAGCTCAATCCAACGACTTGATGAGTCAAAAGTTGAAGCCGATGGACATAATACTACATCAATTCCCTTCTTCATTACATGCGCAAAAGCTATATCAAAATGAAGTTCAAAGCCGTTTATTACTCCAAACTTTATGCCATTTAAAGAAAAAGATGGAAGATTAAACTCCCCGTGCTCATTGTCAAAAAATTTCTCTTCATTCCAATGTTTGTAATTTATCAAAAACTGCTGATCATAATAATGAACTGATTTTGGTGAAAACTTTGCAGTTGATTTATAAAGATATTTTCCCTTTACATGTATTATTGGTGCAACAACATCTATATTATACTTTAAACACAACTCTTTTAAAACGTCAATTTTATGATTTGATTGCTCTTTTATCATCGATAGTGGAGCAACTTCTAACTCTTTAAAAAAACTATTTAGTGCATATTCACTAAGCAAAAGTAGTTCGACACCTTTTTTCTTACAAATTCTAAAATAGTAATCAAGTTTTGAACTGCTCATTGGCAAGGTAGAAAGCTGTAAGGCTGCGATTTTCATCACTAATCTTCACTTTGCAGATTAGTATATTCCAATTTCGCTTCTTCTATCATTTTAGTCGCTTCTTTTAAAAGCTTTAAACCATCTTTATACTTTTTCATACCATCAGCTAAAGATATCTCCGGATTTGATAATTCTTCTAAAACTTTTTTTGCATCTTCTAGTTTTTTTTCAAAAGTTATAATTTCTTCACTCATTTTAATGCCTTTTCTATGTAAAAATCAAATTTATCGTACTCAATCAAAAACGCGTCATGACCATAGTCACTGTCTATACAAACATAACCCACCTGATTACCGCGTCCGACATTTACCAAAGTATTTTTTATCTCTTCCATCTCGCGAGGACGAAATAGTTTGTCCTCTTTAAATGCTATCAGTGTCATCTTAGCTTTTATATGATGAAGTGAGTGCTCAAGCGAATCATAATTTCTGGTAGCATCAAATATATTCATAGCTTTTATTATATAAAGATAAGAGAGTGGATCAAATCTTTTTGCAAAGTTGTGTCCGTTGTACTCCATGTATCTCTCAACTTGAAATCTTCCAAAAAGCTCATAAATACCGTCTGTTTCCACATAATTTCTTCCAAATTTACTGTCCATGGAGTGAGGTGAAAGAAAACTTATATGTCCCGCCATTCTTCCAACAGCAAAACCAAACAGACCCTCGTTTACAAAATCATCTTTCCCATAATGTCCATTTTCAAATCTAGGATCATTAACTATACCCTCCATTGCCAAACGGTTAAAAGCAATAGCCCAAGCTTGCGTAGCATAAGTAGAAGCTAAACATATAACACGCTCAGTAAAAGCAGGATACTCAACTGCACAACATAAAGCTTGCATTCCGCCCATAGAGCCACCGATAATTGCATGAGCTTTTTCTATGCCCAAACGCTTGAAAAGTTTCATTTGAGAAGCAACCATATCACTTATAGTAATAACTGGAAACTTTAGTCTTAAAGGCTCTTTATCACCATTTGACATAGGTCCAGTTGAACCAAAACATGAGCCAAGTACATTCACACATATCACAAAATATTTTTTCGTATCTAAAATTTTATCTTCACCAATAAGAGGATTCCACCAGCCTGATTTTGAATCATTTTCATAACGACCAGCAGCATGATGAGATCCCGTTAAAGCGTGAAAAACAACAATAGCATTTGATTTATCTTCGTTTAATTCTCCATATGTTTCATATGTAAGTTTAAAAGAGTCAAGTATACGACCACTCTCTAAGTAGAGTGGCTCATCAAATTGTTCAGTTGCTGTTACGATTTCCATTGTATTTTAATTAACTCTATAATTTGGTGCTTCATGAGTAATGATAACATCATGAACATGACTCTCTTTAAGTCCTGCACTTGTTATTTCTACAAATTCTGCTCTCTCTTGAAAATCAAGGATATCTTTTGCGCCGACATAACCCATAGATGAGCGAAGCCCTCCTATAAGTTGATAAATTACATTTTTAACAGACCCAGTATAAGAGACACGTCCTTCAATTCCCTCAGGAACAAGCTTATCTGAAGCTGTGCCTTCTTGAAAATATCTATCAGAACTACCTTTAGCCATAGCGCCAAGACTTCCCATACCACGATAAGTTTTATACTGTCTACCTTGATAAGTTATAAGCTCCCCAGGACTTTCATCAGTTCCAGCAAGCAGACTTCCTATCATAATACAACTTGCACCTACGGCAAGTGCTTTAGCAATATCCCCAGAGTATTTTATTCCACCATCAGCCGTAATAGGAATACCATGAGCACGTCCAACTTCAGAGCACTCTTCAATAGCAGTAATTTGCGGAACTCCAACTCCAGAAACAATTCTAGTTGTACAGATACTTCCTGGACCAATTCCAACTTTTATTCCGTCAACGCCCGCTTCTATAAGTGCAAGAGCTGCTTCTTTTGTTGCTATATTTCCAGCAACTATATCCACATCAAGAGTCTCTTTTATTTTTCTAACGGTATCCATGATACCTTTTGAGTGACCGTGAGCAGAATCAAGTACAATTACATCAACTCCTGCTTTCACAAGAGCCTCAGCACGGTCAAACTGTCCAACACCAATTGCAGCGCCTACTCTTAAACGTCCAAATTCATCTTTATTTGCATTAGGATACTCTACGCGTTTTTTCAAATCTTTTATAGTTATCAAACCTTCAAGTTGATTTTTTTCATCAACAACAGGAAGTTTTTCTACTTTATTTGATCTAAAAATACTTTCTGCTTCATCTAAAGTTGTGCCTTTTCTGACTGTTATCAAAGGCATAACAGTCATAGCTTGTGATACCTTTTTAGTAAATTCGGTTTCAAAACGTAAATCTCTATTTGTCAAAATACCGATAAGTGTATTATTTTCATTAACAACAGGAACACCAGATATGCGATACTCTTTCATAATGTTTAAGGCTTCTTGTATAGTAGCCTCAGCACGTATAGAAATTGGATCGATAATGATACCACTTTCGCTCTTTTTTACTCTTTTGATTTCTCTTGCTTGTGATTCTATATCCATATTTTTATGAATTATTCCTAGACCTCCAAGTCTTGCCATCATAATAGCTGCGCGATGTTCTGTTACTGTATCCATAGCAGCTGAAACTAGTGGAGAATTTAAAGGTACATTTTTACTAAATTTACTTTTAATATCTACTTCTTTAGGTAAAATTTCAGA
>JAQIBW010000109.1 GCA_027858865.1 Sulfurimonas sp.
GAACAAGATGTAAAAAATATAGTCGTTAATAATAGAGTTAGTTTAATTGTGAGTGATTTCAAGAAAATCCTTTTTTATTTGTCTGCAGCATGTTATAAGATTATATATTAAAAATTGATTATATAAAATTGTTAATGATTTATACTATACTACATAAATAATTTTAGAGGTATAAATAATGAGTAATATAAAAGAATTAGATAAAAAATATGTTTTACCTACATACGCAAGAGCAGATGTAGAGTTTGTGAGCGGTAATAATGCAAGATTGGTAGATGCTGATGGTAAGGAGTATATAGATTTTACTTCCGGTATCGGTGTTGTTAGTGTAGGTCATGCAAATGAAAGAGTAAACCGTGCCATCTGCGAGCAGTTATCTAAGATTACACATATTTCAAACCTTTATAACATCGCACCTCAGGCTATAGCTGCACAAAAGATAGTTGAAGCTAGTGGCTATGATATGCAATGTTTCTTTGGTAACAGTGGAGCTGAAGCAAATGAAGGCGCTATAAAAATTGCTAGAAAATTTGGTGAGAGAGACGGTGAAGTTAAGAGATACAAAATCATAACTCTGCAAAACTCATTTCACGGTAGAACTATTACAACAGTTAAAGCTACAGGTCAAGAGGCTATGCACAACTACTTTGGACCGTTTCCAGATGGTTTTGTATATGCTGACAACATAGATCAGGTTGAGAGTCTCCTAGATGACCATACTACGGCAGTTATGATAGAACTTGTTCAAGGCGAGGGTGGGGTTCAACCACAAGATAAAGCAGAAGTTCAAGCTCTGGCAAAGATGCTAAAGTCTAAAAATGTACTTCTTATAGTAGATGAAGTTCAAACAGGTGTTTACAGAACCGGAGAGTTCTTAGCATCTAATGTTTATGAGATAGATCCAGATATCATTACTTTGGCAAAAGGTCTTGGTGGCGGTGTTCCTATCGGTGTTGTTATGACATCTTTAAAAGGAGTACTTGGTGCTGGTGACCATGGTTCTACTTTTGGTGGAAACTACTTAAGTACAACTGCTGCTTGTGCAGTTATGGATGTTTTAAAAGAGCTTGCTGACAGTGGTGAACTTACAAAAACTACAGAGTACTTTAGCCAAGAGTTAGAGAAGTTTTACAGCGCTCATAGAAGAATGTTTACATCTAAAGTGGGCATTGGTATGATGTGTGGACTACGTGTGAAAAATGCAGACACACTAGCTCAAATCATCTCAAATGCAAGAGATGAGGGGGTTATGGTTTTAAAAGCCGGTAGAAACACTCTAAGATTTTTACCACCGCTAACTATTACAAAAAAGGAAATAGATGAAGGTTTCAAGTCTCTTAATCGCGCTGTCACTTCTTTGTAGTGTGGCTTTCGCGGCAGATGAAAAAGATCAGCCGCTAGATTCATACATCTCTAAAAACAAAAATGAGCAGTTCAAGTATGACTATGATAAGGTTGAAGCAGACAGTTCAAAGCTTCGTGACTCATGGATAGCACCGCTAAACCTGCAGTATAGCTACTCAAAAAGTAACCCTTACGGAAGTGAACAAACTTCACAAAATGCTGCTATAAAAATGGATCAGCCCATCTTTCAAAGTGGTGGTATTTACTATGGCATCAAGTTTGCAGAAGCTTCAAAAATCTACGCAAACTACTCTGTAGAAGTTGCAAAAAGAAAGCTGGTAAAAGATGCTATCTCACTTTTGATGCAGATAAAGCAGATGGATTTGAAGATAGAAAAACAGAATCTTCAAATAAAAAACTCTGAGATAAGTCTAGAGCAGAAAAAAGAGCAGTACCTAAATGGTCAACTTGACTCAGGCTTTTTAGACAATGCTATTATCGAGAGAAACGTTGTTATCCAAGCTCTCTATGACATCGAGACTAACAAAGAGAGACTTATTTCAAAGTTTAATGCTCTTAGCGATATGTCTTATGAAGAAGCAAAAGTGCCACACTTAGAGATTTTAAATGAAGAGCAATTTTTAGAGTATAACATTGTACTGCATATGTCTGAGAGTGACATAGAAAAAACTAAGAACAACAAAGATGTGACTACTGCTAAATATCTACCTAGTATTAGCATCACAAGTGGATATAACTGGAGTAAAAGTGATAGTGTATTTAAGTTTGGTGCAAATGAAAGAGACTATTATGACTACGGTATAAGAGCATCTATGCCTCTTGATATAAATACTTATAGAGATATAGAGTCTTCAAGAATAGACTACTTAAAGTCAAAGCTTGTTATACAAGACAGAAAAAGAGAACTTAGTGCACTGTTTGAACAGGTTATGCAAAACATAAACAACTTTGAGAAAAAGAAACTTCTTAGCATAGAAAATAGAGAATTATATGAAAAACTACTTTCTGAGACACAAGATATGTTCAGGGCAGGATACAAGACAAGTTATGACGTGGATCTCTTAGCAAACTCAGTTTCCATACAGATACTAGACTTGTCAATATTTGAGATAGATAAACAACTAGAACTCTTAACACTATATGAAATGTACAAAAATGAAATTTAGCGAGTATATGGGTGAATGGCTTTACGGAGACGACGGCTACTATGCAACTTATAAAAACATAGGAAAAGAGGGTGACTTCTACACTGCTGTAAGTACAAGTAAGTTCTTTGGTGGAACTATAGCAAGACATATCATCTCTTTAGTAGATGAAGGCTTTTTAGCTCGTGATGGAGTCATTTGTGAGATAGGTGCTCATCATGGTTACTTTTTAGCTGATGTAATAGAGTTTATATACACTCTCAGACCAAAACTACTAGATACTTTGAAGTTTGTCATCATAGAGAGATTTTATGACCTTCAAGAGCAACAGAGAAACTATTTCCAAGAGTCTTTTGGAGATGTAGTAATCCTTACTCACTACAAGTCACTTAGTGAGCTTAAATGTGAAAACGCATTTTTCATTGCAAATGAAATATTTGATGCATTTCCTTGTGAGCTTTACTACAAAGGTAAAACAGCAAGTGTGGAAGAACACAATGTCGAGTTTGACGTAGACAATGACTGGGTAGAAGCAAAAGCTAAAAAGTACCATAAAGACAGAGGCGAAATAGCTCTAGGCTATGAAGAGTTTGCAAAAGAGATGGCTGAGTCGTGTGAGAAGTTTGAGTTTATGAGCTTTGACTATGGTGAGATGACAGCTCGTCCCGACTTCTCCATACGAGTCTATGCAAAACACAAAGTCATCCCATTTTTTGAAGAAGAGATAAAACGCGAGGAGCTATTTGGCAAGTCTGACATAACTTACGATGTAACCTTTGAGCATGTAAAAGATGCATACGTAGATGCAGGAGTAGAGTTCATAGAACTAAAAACGCAGATGGTAGCACTTGTAGACATGGGAATCCTAAACCTTCTAGAGATGCTAAAAGAAAACGCAGACGATAAAATCTACGAGCAAGAACTTCAAAAAGCAAAGATGCTAATCATGCCAAACTTCTTAGGCGAGAGATTTAAAATGATTCGCTTTAGAAAGAACAAAAAATAAAACTTCGTAAAATCTAGGAAGTGAGGCTTCAGCCTCACCTAAATGATAGATATTGGCATTTATACAAATATCTATTCTGTCCATTCGTTTAATAGTAAAAGTGGATATTTATTCACAGGGGTGTAACTGGAAGTAGTTAATGCAAATAATCTTATTTTTATAATATATTATGATAAGATAATGCAAGGTTGTGTCAATGAAAACAATAAATACATATTATACTTCTAATGATAATCTAAGTAGTTTTATACAAGAAGAAAATATTAATGATTCTTCAAAG
>JAQIBW010000295.1 GCA_027858865.1 Sulfurimonas sp.
ATCTTAGGTTCCCCTATTTATAGCGATTAGTTAGCTAAAGATTTTTTTATATGCTCAACAATATCACATATAATAGCTGAATTATAAGTAATTTCATTCTCTGAGTCCTTGCTAAGATGCTGTCAGATTTTAGAGTTGGACTTAGTGGTACTATTTATGACGTTAAGACGATAATAATTTTGGTATAGATAGCTGACTTAAAGTATTCCATTTTCTCTAACTTTTGGTACACAAAAAATTCAAATGAGTTTACCGTGTTCCACACAGTGTTCAAAAAGTCTAAATACTAAATTCCCACAAACCTTAAGAAGTTTTGAAACAGTTTATAAGCTTGTAAGTTTGAATGATTTTTCTAGGGCTTTTTAGTATAGTATAGATTGTTCCAATAATGAGCTATAAATATCTATGATTGACTATATAAAATTACTTAAAGTTTCTGCTAGAAGCTGTAAGTTAGATGTTTATAGTTATTTGTATCCTATGAGATAGAATTTTATCATTAAGCCACAAGTTTAAGTATATTTTTAATTGCTTTTAGCACATAAAATATCAAGATAGATATATTAATAACATCATATGAAAGTATCAAAGATAACGATAGAATCTTTGCAGATATTACCTACAGTTTTTAGTTTTAAAACTTCAAGCTGACAGTAGTTCCAACTCCGACTTGTGAAGTGGCTGATATGTCTATATGCATAGCTTCGCATAGTCGTTTGCTAATATCGAGTCCTATTCCAGTTGTGCTCTTTTGTTCCGTATAAGAGCGGTTGAATATCTCACTTGAATTTTTAATCCCAACACCGCTATCTTCAATATACAAAACCCTATTTATAGAGTAAAGCTTTATAAATCCACCTTCTTTGTTATACTTACTGGCATTTGAGATAAGGTTTGTAAGAACTTGAGTAAAAGCATTTTTGTTTACAGATGCATGAAACTCTTTTAGCTCTATTTCATACTTGATATGACTGTATATTTTTTTATGAATCGAGACTACATCTTCAATAATTTTAACGATATTTTGCTCGCTGACAAGCATCGTATCTTCTTGAAGTAGGGTAGTTAGGTTGTTGTGAAGCTCAGAGATGTTCTCAACATTCTTTTTGATTCTGCTAAGTGGTTTATTTCCATCAAAGTTGCTGTTCTTCTCCAAAAGCTTCATATTTAACAGTATAGAAGTCAGAGGAGTGTTTAAGTCATGAATAAGATCTTTTGAAAAGTTATCTAGCTTTACGATAGCCTCTTGCATCGGTCTAAGTGCGCGAAGTGCAAGAAAGTAACTAAGAAGAGCAAATAGAAAAAGAAGGAGTATCTGTCCTGAGACAATCTCTACTTTTGTAGAGAAAAGTTTTTTATAAAACTCCTCTTTATCTTTTTTTACAAGAAAGTATATTCCTTCCCAGTTATACGGCATATGTTTTTCAAAATGTTTTTCTTTAATGGTAAAGTTATTCATATTGAAGTTTTCTATCTTTATATCCAACACTGAATAGGATATAGAGCTGTTCTTTGGAAGAGCTTGTTTCATTTTTAACTGACGTATATAATCTATCATCGCAAAATGTTCTTTTTCTATAAGTGTCTGCTTCTGCTCTTGAAAGTAAAATAATCCAGATGCTAAGATAAGAAGAGCAACACTACCAAAGTAAGTGATAAAAAATTTTATAAATGCTTTTTTCTCATGTTTTAACAAGTCGATACCCCGTACCTTTGATAGTCTGAATCTCTAAACCTACTTTTCTAAGCTTTGTTATGTAAACCCTCAAAGCACCCTCGCTGGATTCATTTACACTGTCTAGTTCATGTAGTAGTTCTTGTTTGGTTATGGTTTCGTCGATGCGTTTAAACAGCGCAGAGAGCAGTTTTTTTTCTTGTGGAGCTAGTTGTATAAGTTTACCTGCATCTAAGAGTTCATTTGTAGATATTTTATATAGTAAAGAGTTGTATTTTACTTCATTGTTTTTAGAGTGAAATGACCTTCTAAGAAGTGCTTGAATCCTGATGATAAGCTCATCAAAATCAAAAGGTTTCTTCATATAGTCATCTGCACCAACTTCAAAACCGCGAGAAAGAGATGCTATGTCATTTAAAGATGTTAGAAAAATACAAGGAGTAGTGTTTCCCGAGTTTCTTAACATCTGGAGTAGCTCAAAACCATTTTGATCAGGTATGTTTACATCTAAAAGCATAAGCTCAAACTCGTTTGAGTAAGTAGCATCTATGGCTTCATTGGCACTTTGAACAAGGGTCAGATCATAACCCTCATCTTCAAGTAACTCTAGCAATGTTTCGGAAAGTATCGCATCGTCCTCAACTAGAAGTATTCTTGCCACTGTAAGCCTTTTTAAAATATTTTAGATTATAGCAAGCATCTGCAAACGTAAGCTTAATGTAATGCTATTTGGTGGAGAACGTATTCCTAGTAACATCGACATAGTGTGCCAATTTGGATATAATTTAGAGGTATACAAACAAGAATGCGGATGTATACGGGTCTCACCGAATCGCTAAAGGAGCCATCATGGATCGAAGCAAGATAAAAGCTGTATTGTGTGATATCGGAGGGGTATTATACATAGCGGACAAACCTGTGCCAAATGCAGTGGATGCTATTAGGAGAATCAAAGAGCATTATCCTGTGCGTTTTCTTTCAAACACGACACAGGTCAGAGCCGATCAAATCGTAAAAACACTTCAAGATTTTGGTTTTGATATCAAAAAAGAAGAGGTCATCACTGCACTTGACACAACCAAAGCCTTTTTGCTTAGAGAACAGAGCAGCGCCTATTACCTTTTGACGGATGACGCCAAGGTCTTGTTCGATGATTTAAAGGCTCTTCCTTGTCGTTATGTCGTTGTTGGTGATGCTCAGGAGAACTTTTCCTATGCGCATATGAACGAAGCGTTCAGAAGACTTCAAGAAGGGGCATCACTGCTGGCTATCGCCAAAAACCGCTACTTTAAAGACGGCGAAGGGAAGCTGAGCCTTGATACGGGAGCTTATGTCTCTGCACTGGAATTCTCATCAGGCAAAGAAGCATTCGTCATAGGCAAACCCAGTAAAAGATTCTACCACAAAGCGTGCAAACTGCTGGGCGTTCTACCTGAAGAAGCGGTAATGATAGGCGATGATATTGTAAGTGATATACGAGGCGCGTACGAGGCCGGTTTGCAGACGGTTCTGGTCAGAACGGGGAAATCCTCCGCTGATGATTTTAAGAGCTGCATAGAACCAGACCTTATCATCGACTCAATCGATGACTTTTTATAATCAGAAAAAAATACACCCTAGTCGAATACTAAATAGCTTAGCTTAGTGCCATTCAGCCCAGGGATAATATTCTTCTATTGCTGTTTAGATATTCTAGAAGCTTTAGCATTTTGTATTTGCTGGTCTTGTAGTGAAACTATTTTTCCCTCGAGTTGCGCTTTACTATTAACAAGTTTTGCTCTATCAGTGCCCAGAACCGTTTCGTTGATCTTTTTCTCAAGTATACTAATCTTGTCTTCTTTATTAGAAATATTAGTCATAATTTCTGTATTTATATCAG
>JAQIBW010000305.1 GCA_027858865.1 Sulfurimonas sp.
GTTATGATAGGCAGTATTGATAACTGCTCTGGAGAATTTCTATAATCTTGTGGATATCTTAGGTTTATAGGATATCGCTCTAAGCCTTCAACTGTTTGAGAGACGTTCATGCCACCAACAGCAGTTGAAACAATTTTTTGAATATATGAGATGTCAAGACCATATCTTGCGGCTTTTTCTCTTTGGATATCTACTTTTATATAACGCCCCCCTGCAACTCTTTCAGAATATACAGAAGTAGTACCAGGAACATCTTTTATGATAGTTTCTAATTGTTTTCCTATATCTTGAATGACACTTAGTTTAGGTCCGGCAATTTTAATCCCAATAGGAGTTTTAATTCCAGTGGCTAACATATCAATACGAGTTTTTATAGGCATAACCCATGCGTTTGTAACACCTGGAAGTTTTACAAGTTGGTCCAACTCTTTTTTTAAACTCTCTGTTGTAACACCTTCTCTCCACTGATCTTTTGGTTTGAGTTGTATAAAAGTTTCTATCATCGTCAAAGGTGCAGGATCAGTAGCAGTCTCCGCACGACCTACTTTTCCAAAAACTGTTTCAACTTCAGGGACAGTTTTGATAAGCTTGTCTGTTTGTTGCAGTAACTCTCTTGCTTTTCCTATAGAAATTCCGGGATAAGTTGTAGGCATATACATCAAATCACCCTCATCCAAAGGAGGTATAAATTCACTTCCTATTTTATCAAGAGGCCAAATACCTACAAGTAGTATAAGAGTTGAGGCTACAAGAGTCATTTTTGGAAAATTTAATACTCCTTTTAGTAAAGGCATATAGATAGCTGTAAGAGCTCTATTTATTGGGTTTTTGTGTTCAGCTAACACTTTTCCGCGTATAAAATAACCCATCAAAACTGGAACTAATGTTATAGCTAGTGCAGCAGATGCCGCCATAGCATAAGTTTTAGTAAAAGCTAGAGGCGAACTCATTCTTCCCTCTTGTGCTTCAAGTGTAAACACAGGAACAAAACTGACTGTGATGATAAGCAGACTAAAAAATAGAGCAGGCCCAACTTCACTAGCAGACTCGGCAACAATTTGCCACCTGTTTTCTTTTGTGAGAGGTGTCCTCTCCATATGTTTATGCATATTTTCTATCATTACAATTGCACCATCAATCATAGCTCCAATTGCAATAGCAATACCGCCAAGTGACATGATGTTTGCATTTAATCCTTGCATATACATAACTATAAATGCAGCTAATATTCCAACAGGTAAACTTACAATTGCTACAAGTGATGAGCGAACATGAAATAAAAACAAGATACAAACTAGAGCAACTACTCCAAATTCTTCTAATAATTTATGTGTTAAATTATCAACCGCACTTTCTATTAACTTGCTCCTGTCATAAACTGGTACAACTTCAACACCCTCAGGCAGTCCTTTTTTTAGACTTTCCAGTTTAGCTTTTACAAGTTCGATTGTTTTTTGTGCATTTTCACCATAACGCATGACAACTATGCCACCCACTGTTTCACCTTCGCCATTAAGCTCAGCTACTCCTCTTCTCATTTGAGGTCCTATATCTATCTGTGCGACATCTTTTAGTAGAAGTGGAGTTCCATTGTTATTCATACCAAGAGGGATATTTCCAATGTCTTCTTTGTTCTCTAAATATCCAGTAACTCTTACCATATATTCGGCTTCTGCCATTTCTACAACGGAAGCTCCAACTTCTTGATTCCCTTTTTTAATTGCAGTATGTATCAGCGAAAGAGGTATGCCAAATGCTCTTAATTTATCAGGATCTACTTTTACTTGATACTGTTTTACCATACCGCCAAGAACTGAAACTTCAGATACTCCTGGTACTGTTTGAAGTTCATATTTTAAAAACCAATCTTGAAGACTTCTTAGCTGTGAGAGATCGTGTTTTCCAGTTTTATCAACTAAGGCATAAAGATAAATCCAACCAACACCTGTGGCATCAGGTCCTAATTGTGTTTTTGCATTTGCTGGTAGGGAGGAAGCTACTTGACTTAAGTATTCTAAAACACGACTTCTAGCCCAGTAAAGGTCAGTTTTTTCATCAAAGATAACATAAACATATGAATCTCCAAAAAAGGAGTAACCTCTTACTGTAACAGCTCCTGGAACAGAAAGCATAGCCGTCGTAAGAGGATAAGTAACTTGGTCTTCAACAACTTGAGGAGCTTGTCCCGGATAACTTGTTTTGATAATTACTTGAACATCAGATAAGTCTGGCAGTGCATCAACTGGAGTATTCTTTACAGAATAAAGTCCAGCTCCAACAAGCATAATTGTGGCAAGTAAAACAAAAAATCGGTTTTTAACTGACCAGTAAATTATTGACTTAACCATTATTTTTTCTCAGCTGGTAATCGCACATCAGATATAATGTACTTATTGTCTTTTGTTCTTGAAATTTCAATTTCAATTTTCATGTTTTCTTTGAACTGTGTAAAATCAAGCGAATCATCTACTACAAATTTCATAGTCATTTCAGGCCATTTCCAGTTTGGAATAGCGCTGTGTGTAACTTTTAATTTGTTATCTTCTTGCATAATCTCTTTTACAGTAGCACTTGCCCATTCTTTAAGTAAAACATCTTTTTTTTCTGGCATTCGTACATCAGTAATGATGTATTTATTCCCTTTATTCTTTGTAATTTCAATTTCCATTTTCATGTTCTCTTTGAACTGTGAAAAATCGAGTGAATCATCTACGACAAACTTCATAGTCATCTCAGGCCATTTCCAGTTTGGGATAGCACTATGTGTAACTTTTAATTTCTTATCTTCAGGCATAATCTCTTTTATAGTAGCATTTGCCCATTCTTTATTATCAGCTTTAATGTCAGCCATTTTTTGTGTATCTTCATTTTTTTTACTTTCCATACGCTTAAAATCAGAAGTTTTACTTTATTCTGAATCCAATAAGAAATGTGCAGAA
>JAQIBW010000030.1 GCA_027858865.1 Sulfurimonas sp.
TTTCTTAATTATTTCTTGTTATAATATTGAAATTATATTAAGGTGAATTATGGCTAGAAAAGATCGTATTACTGAAGAGGGTTACTATCATATTGTAAACCGTGGAGTTGAAAGAAGAAATGTATTTTTAGAACCAGAAGATTATGATAAATTTTTAGACCTATTACTTGATATGAAAAAAATGTATAACATCAACATACACTCTTACTGCCTTATGACTAACCACTACCATATTTTGCTCGAAACTACTAACCGAAACATATCAGAAGCTATCAAATTTCTAAACTCTTTTTATTCTATGTATTTTAATAAAAAGTACAAAAGAAGCGGACATCTTTGGCAAGGTAGATTTGCATCTTATTATCTTTATGACGATGCTCATTTTTGGATAGTTACAAACTATATAGAAAGAAACCCTATAAAAGCAAATATGGTAAAAAGTATTGATTCCTATAAATACCAATCTTTTTTTCAGTGGAAACATCAAGAAAATCAAAATTATTTCATACTACTTGAAAATTCAAAGATTTTAGATATGACTTTTAGAGAATACGAAGAGTATATCAGCACAGATCTTCAAGTCGATGCATTAGATACTGTCTATATTTCGCCTATAGTAAAATTTCGTGATGGTAAAATGAAAATATTGAAAAAAAGACTTGAGACCTTTTTTGAACTAGATAAAGATATTAACAGAAATGAAAATATGAAAAAAGCTTATGAGTATGGATATACAAAAACAGAAATAGCAAACTTTTTAAACCTTAGCTCAACAACTATATCTAAGATAGTAAGCTAAAAAAGTATATAGTCAATAGCTAATATTACTCTATATTTTTTTTGATAGTGTATCATATTTGTACACATAAGTATGCAAGGATTTATAATGCAAAAACTACCTTTACTTTCAACTTCACTCCTACTTTTATCTAGTTCGCTACTGGCTTCATCTCTAAGTCAAAAACCAATAAGCTCTTCACTCATCATTTACAACGGTGGCATCGGTCTTGTTCATGAAGAGAAAAAACTTAGCCTTAAAAAAGGCGACAAGCAAATAGTCTACAAAGGTGTAGCAAGTACTATAGAAACTGACTCGGTAAATGTAGCACTCCCAGAGTCTGTTACACTTTACTCTCAGCAATATCGCTTTGATAAACTCACTATGTCTAAACTTCTAGATGCACACATAGGAGAAAAAGTTAAAGTCAACAAAAAGAATGTAACACTACTCTCTCACAGCGGAGCAAGTTCTCTTGTAAAAGACTCTAGCAGTGAAATCATCTCTGTTTTAAGTAAAGATATTATCTTTGAAACCATCCCAGATTCACTCATAACAAAGCCGTCTCTTGTGTGGAACATAGATGCGAAGAAGAGTCTAGAGACAAAAATGGATATTGATTATCTTATAAAAAATCTATCTTGGAAGAGTGATTACATCTTAAATCTTTATGGAGACAAGGCCGACCTTAGCGGATGGATAACTATAGATAACCGCTCAGGAAAAGCTTATGAAGACACAAAACTTTATGTCTTAGCAGGAGATATAAATAGAGCTAAAGAGCCAAAACCACAGTATAGATATGAAAAAGCGATGGTAATGCAAACTGCACCAGAGGTATCGCATCAGGCACATGAAGGTTATCATTTCTACACAATTCCTTTTAAAGTCAATCTAGCTAACAATGAAAAAACTCAAATAAAATTTATTACTAAAAATGCTGTTCCTATAAAACGCAGATATCAAGTGAGTGTTTCAAATCCACTCTACTTGCACTCTGAGCAAAAACATAGTGTGTCTCAATATATAGAGATAAATAAACTAGACTTCCCTCTTCCAAAAGGTGTAGTTAGAACTTACTCAAAACTAAACAAAAAGAACATCTTACTAGGAGAAAGTTCAATCTCTCACACACCAAAAGATACTCCCATAAATCTCACACTTGGCAAGAACTTTGATCTTAGCGTAAAAGAGAGTATTAATAAGCGCTCGGACACTAAAGAGTATCTCGAAGCTAGCGTACTTTATAGTATTAAAAATTCTTCTGATGAAAAGAAGATTTTAGAGCTTTTAATTCCTTTTAACAAAAACTCTACAAGCAGTGTAAAAACATCTAAAGACTACAAATTTAAACAAGGAACTAAACTCTCTTTCAAAATTGTTGTAGATTCTAGTAAAACAGAAACTTTTCAAGTAATATTTAGAAGCAAAAGGTAAAATTTGGTAAAATACTTTCACTATGAGTTTACATGAAATAAAAAAGCAGAAGTTGTTACAAGAACCGTTTGATAACGATGCTCTAAAGCTTGCTCGTGCCATTTACAACACTTATCTTGAAAATGACAAAGAGTTTTTTATGGAGATTAAAATAAAAAATATTTTTAATCTCCTAAAACTCCAGTCTTCTAAAGAAGTCCTCAAGTATATAAGGTTTCTTTTTGAAGAGTTAAATGAGCCTCTATGTGTAAAAAATTTTAAGTATTATGCAAAAACATATCCTATGAGATTTGTTGTTTTTTGCAGCTATAAAATC
>JAQIBW010000291.1 GCA_027858865.1 Sulfurimonas sp.
TCTCATCTACTTTTATAATATTTAATTTTGCAAGTGTTCTTTTAAGTAGATCTTGTTTTCTAAGAAGTTTTTTTAACTCTTTTTTATATGAATATTTAGCGATTGTAAGTTTTTTTAATGCCTTCTTATTCTTTTTTTGTGTACTAAGAAGGTCTTTTCTTTTTGTATCTATATTTGCTATTTCAACTTCTAAAAAACTCGCATGAGTATTTAATATATCTATATTTTTAGAGTTACTATAAAACTTACTATTTAACTCTTTTACTTTCTTTTTTGAGTTTTCTAGCATTACCTTTAAAACTTCAAACTCCATAAGCGACTCTTCACTCCCTGCTATCTCTTCTTCTAATATAATTGATAATGAGACACTTTGAGCAATTGTAAAAATAAGTTCTTCTTCTAATTTCTCTTGAGTTGATTTTAGATTTGACTGCACTTTCTTTAAATCTTTGAGTTGAGTTGTATTTTCATTATAGCTATTCTCTTTTAGAGCTAACTCATTTTTAAGAGAGTCTAGATGCTTTTGCTGTATTTGAATCTCTTTTTTTTGCTCTAAAATGGCTTTTGCAGTTTGAGCCATCTTTTCATTTATATTTGTATAGTTCTTAGAAAAAGAGCTCAGTTTATTACTGGTTTTCTGAATATTATCCTCCACACTTGTTTTTGAAAACAAAAGGGCAGATGCTAAAGTTAAAATCAAAAATAGACGAATCATACCTCTTCTTTATGTCCCAAAACTATTAAAGACGCAAGTAAAATAGATAATATCATTGCGGCACCAAAGAGAAGTGCCGAGTCATTAACGATATCATATATAACAACTTCGATTCCTATATTGCTAAACTGTTCTTTTACCCACGTAGACGATGAAATATATATAAATAGTCCAAATGCGAAAAAGCTTGCAATTATTGCATCTACAATAGCCAGCCTAAACAGTACCGCTGAACGAAGCCATACAGGTGCACCAAACAGCCCCATAATACTCATACGCTCACTATGTTTAAACTGCCATATTCGAAGCTCTTTAAAGATAAGAAGAGTAGTAACTACAAATACAACGAATGAAAATAAGGAGACAACATTTTTAAAAAGTAACAGTAGTTTATATGTTGTATCATGATTATGAGAAAAATCTTCAACTTTTATAATTGACTTGTTTTTTAGTAAATCTTTTCTAAGTCTTTTTATCTGCTTTGGACTAGGATAATAATTAAGACTTAGTTTATAAAATTTTGGAAGAGTAAGTTTTAGTAGTTCTATATTTTTTTCATTTAAACCGCTATTTAATCTTTTGATTACACTATCTGCGGATAACTCATCTACATCCGAAATAATATCATTGATACCTTCAATAGTTTCATTATCCAGCGTTTTTTGACTTACAATTATTACCGCATAATTGTTAGATAGGTTCTCCTTATAAGCTTCTATAGACCTATCTACAATGATAAAAATCTGTATAGAGAAAAGTATGCTAAGAAGTGCTACAACTAAAGAGAGGTGATTTTTAAACGACTTCATGCACGCTCCCATACTCAATATTATAATGCTTGTAATCAACGTTCATATTCTGAGGAATATGGTGAGTAACTACTATTACAGTAGTTTTGAGTTGCTCGTTTGCACCTTCTAAAAGATTCCAAATAAGCTGTGATGAATAATCATCCAAGTTACCAGTAGGCTCATCGGCAAGGATTAGGATTGGATTATGGGCTAAAGCTCTAGCCATTGCAACTCTTTGCTGTTCACCACCACTTAATTCAAGTGGATATTTACCAGCCTGATGTTTAAGTCTGACATGTTTTAAAAGAGAATCAACTTGATTTTGAGTTATACTTTTTTCATATCCATTAATAATAAGAGGAAGCATAATATTTTTCTCAATAGTCCACTCTTTTACGAGTTTATAGTCTTGAAAAACTATACCGACATGTCTTCTTAAAAAGTTTAGTTTAGTATTTGTCACACCTCTAAGCTCCACTCCACCGACTATTAGACTTCCTTGTTTAGGTTTTAAGGCACCATAAAGAGATTTTAAAAGAGTTGATTTTCCACTACCACTAGCACCAGTTATAAATATAAAACTGCCAGAATCAATAGAAAAATTCGCTTTATTGATGATTGTTTCACTATTAGAATATGATAGAGATAAATCTTGTGCCATTATTACCTTATCCATTAAATACCTCGTCTAAATATTTATGTGCTAAGAGATTACTCTTTGATTTAAGAGGAAAAGTTGGATAGTAATTGGCTACCTTATCTCTAACAATAACATAGAGATGTTCAGGTCTGTCAAAACTTCCAAGTGAAATGCGCAGCATTACACCATCATCTAACTTATAAACTCTCTCAAAGTGAATAAATCCACCATCAAACCTTTTTGTTTCACCATGAAGTTCTATTAGTTTATCGTTCGCTAAATCCACAGTAGAAAATTCAAAGCTACCGTCTAAGCTAAGTTCCCCAGACTCTTCTTCATTTATCATAGTTACATCATAGATATTCTTTTCCATCTTTTTCCATCTATCTTCATACTTAGAACTTATTGCGATATCTTTGTTCTTATTAATATGTAAAATAGTTTTTTGAAAATTGATAAAAGTCTCATAAGAGTAAGCATAATAATTTTCACTGTCTGTACGAAGTTCCAATCGTCCATCTACTTTTAAAACTCTTCTAGCTTCTTCTATAAAATTGGTAGATATTACCCTACGCTGTGGTTTCTTGTCCCATGGTACAGGAAAATGAACATATATCTTACCTACAATGTTTGAAGGAACAAGCTCCATAAAAAGTCTGGCATCGTAGTCTAGAACTAATAGGTTTTGTATATTTTGTATACTAACTTGTTTTAGGACTTGTTCAATTGAAGGTCTGTGAATCTCGATACCAATAAATAAAATATCTGGATTCTCTATAGCTTGATGTATAAGATGTCTTCCAGAACCAAAGCCAACTTCTATTCTTATCTCAGATGCATCTGGAAAATTATCTGCAAAATAACTTATATGCTTTAGTGCTGATGCTTCTTCTAAGTGTATGTTTTTTTGTTTTTGTGGAACATTTGAAGAGACTACATTAAGCCCTGCAAGATCTGCATATGCAAGAAGTGCTTTATGCACATTATGTATAGATGCAGGTCTTGTTAACTTATCTGTTTTTAAAAGGTTTTTATTCTCTTCTTCTTTTACAAGTAGAAAAAAATCATCTTCTTCTACACTAACCGAGATAAGAGTTTCATCACTATGCTTTGCATTATTAGCAATAAAGTTAAATGAAACCTCATTGTATTTTTGAGGAAAGTTTATCTCTTTAAACTCTTCAATATGTAAGTGTGGCATTAATCCCCGTTTTAGTTAAAGTCTTGCATAGGTATGATTACTTCTACTTTTTTATTTTGAGTCTTCGCAGAAACCTCTTTTGGCTCTTCTTTTTTTACATTATTAGCAACAGTGTTTGGAGTTTTAATCTCTACTTCAATACTAGGTTCTGATTTTATGCCAAATTCATCAATAGCAAATACTTTGTAGTAATATTTAATATTTGGCCCAATCTCTGCATCTATGAATTTTTTGCCACTTATGTCAATAAACTCTTCATCTATAGCATCAAACCAACCAGTTTTAGCTTTTTTGATTACTGTGTATTTTTTAACTCTTTCATCTTTATTAGACCATTTGATTTCTATTCTATTATCAACAACTTTAGCTTCAACTAACGATGGAGCTTTTGGCTTAATAAGAGTTAGACCTTGGATAGATATTTTATCATTAATACTTTCTAAACCATTTTTCTCAATTGCACTTACTCTATAATAATATTCTTTGCCATCTTCTTCTACTATATCAGTAAACGTAGGATTGTAAAGTTTTGCTATTAACTCATAAGTTCCATCTGAACTCTCAGATCTGTAAAGATGGTAACGAGTAAAATCT
The DNA here is from genome assembly GCA_027858865.1 of Sulfurimonas sp. GTDB lineage: Bacteria > Campylobacterota > Campylobacteria > Campylobacterales > Sulfurimonadaceae > Sulfurimonas. The sequence goes on from JAQIBW010000291.1 coordinate 3,942, forward strand.
TCTGTAGTAGATTTTTCCCAGTTAATCTCGATCTTTCTCGGTAAATCTGTAGTAGCCACAATATGTTTGATTGTAATTGGTAAAGATTTTGTTACAACTTGAACAATCACACTTGGACTTGATGTAATACCATCATATGTTAAAACACGAACACGGTACTTATAAACATAATCATCTTTAAGGTCAACATCAATGAACTCAGCATTAAGCCTACCATCAACAGTAGCAATTTTACTCCAGTTCTCTTCTTCTAAAGTTCTTCTCTCAATGATATATGATTTAACTTTTTGATTTGAATGAGGTCTCCAGATAATTTTTGCAGTTCTTGGCATATTTTGAATGCTTTGAATCCAAACAACAGACTGTAAAACAGGAAGAGAATTTATAAGTTTCATCTCACTCATTGGTGATTCAGCTTCCTCAGAGAAAGTCCTAAAAGTGTAAGTATACCCTGTGTCAGGTTTTATTTCATTATCGAGGAAGTGAGTTGTAAAACGGTTATTTATTGTCTTATAGTGAGAAAGATCACTCGTTTCTTCACTCATAACCTGCTTATAAATGTAAATACCTTTAACTCTTTCATCTTCTATAGCGCTCCACTCAAATGCTGCAGCATTCATGTCTACAAAAGGTCCTTTCTCAGTCAATTTTATTACAGGCAGAGTTTTATCTATTTTTATCTCATCTGCTGGTTGTGGAGTGTTTCCTCCACAACCACTAAGAATCAGTAGAGAAGCCGCGCAGAATGTTGCTAGTGTCCATAACTTCATTAATTTGCTCCATATTAAATTTTTTATCTAAATAATCTTTCATAGTTTCATCTAGAGATGCAACAAAAGACATTTTTTCTTTGCTCGTAGGATGAACAAAATATATCATATAAGCGTGCAGCAAAATTCGTTCCGATTTCTCCACTTTTGGGCTTAACGCATAGATATGGTCCCCAATTATATGACGGTTCATACTCTCTAAGTGAACACGGATCTGATGTGTACGTCCAGTAAATAGTTTACATGCTACAAATTGCTGTCTTTCATCAGTTGAAAGTGCTAAAGCCTTAAACATAGTTTTTGCATATTTTGTTTTACCCTCATCAGTACAAGCCATCTTCAATCTATTATGTGCACTTCTTCCTATATTTTGCTCAATTGTAGTAAGTTGATCTTTTAAAGGTGGATTTAAAACTGCTAGATAGTATCTTCCCATACTTTTATCTTGAAGTTGTTGTGATAAAAACTCATGAGCTTCATAGTTTTTTGCTACAACCATAGTTCCACTTGTACCCTTATCGAGTCTGTGAACTATACCATGTCTTTCTTCTCCACTTATAGTTGAGAGTCTTATCCCCTTGTGCTTAAGCCAATCAACTAAAGTTGCTTCTTTTACACTTGGGGCAGGATGCACAGTAACACCACTTGGTTTATTAATAACCAGAACATCATAATCTTCATAAAGTATCTCTACATCAAAGTCAATATCAAGAGCTGGCGATACTTTAGCTTCTGGGAAGTTTACTTTTACAGCCTGCCCTGCTTTTAGTTTTACTCCCGGACGAGTAACTTTTTTTTCTTCTACTTCAACACACCCGTGTTTTATTAAAGATGCTATTTGTGAGCGTGTTTGCCCAATCTGAGATGCTAAAAATATGTCTAATCTTTCTGAATTATCACATACGTAGCTTTTTATATCGCTCATTATGTCCCTTTTAGACGAAATTTATTTGTAACATAAAATCTTTTCACTAATTTTTGTGATACAATTTTAAAAAATTTTGTGGAGTTACAAATTTGTGGAGATTTGATAAGCGTATTCTAGCACAATTTGACTTCTTTTCTATTATCTTAATTATCCCGCTTGTATTTACTTCACATTGGCTTATCGGAGAAGTTGTTCCGGCACTTGCACAAAAACAAAATGCCTATGTCGGAATAGCCGTTATTGCATTCTTATTTGTGTTTTTACTACCTATTCGCCGAATGAGTTGGCTTATACCTCTAATCTATTGGGCAAATATTGGACTTTTGCTCGCGGTTGAGTTTTTTGGACATGCAAGATTAGGCGCTCAGAGATGGATTGATATTCCCTTTATCAACGCAACTATTCAGCCATCTGAGTTTGTGAAACCTGCTCTTATACTGATGCTGGCTTACCTTATTCACAAAAATCCACCACCAATTAATGGTTATAGAATCGGTGAATTTTTAAAAATTAGTTTTTACATACTTCTTCCATTTATTTTAATTGTTAAAGAACCGGATTTAGGAACTGCACTTGTATTACTACTAATAGGCTATGGAGTTCTTTTCTTCATCGGGGTTCATTGGAAAATATGGGCAACTATTTTAGCTGCTATATTACTTTTTTCTCCGCTAGTATATAAGTTTGGACTACATGATTATCAAAAAACAAGAATCACAGACTTTTTAAGTGAAAAACCATCTTATCACGTGCAACAGTCCATCATTGCCATTGGTTCTGGAGGACTTACAGGAAAGTCAAAAGATGAAGCTACTCAGACTCAGATGAGATTTTTACCTATTGCTACAAGTGATTTTATCTTCGCATTTCTTGTTGAAAGAAGTGGATTTTTAGGGGCACTTGGCATTATCTTGGTATATGTTATGCTCATACTTCATCTAATGAGTCTTAGCATCTATAATAAAGACTACTTCATAAAAGTAGTCACTGTATCAATATCATTTATGATTTTTATTTATATGGGAGTAAATATATCTATGACAATAGGTTATGCTCCTGTTGTTGGAGTCCCTTTACCGATGTTTAGTTATGGAGGAAGTAGTTTTATAAACTTTATAATTCTATTTGCAATTATGCAAAACTTGATTACCTTTAGATCTAAAGATATGTATGACATCAGAGGTACAAAAAGCTTTTTATAAAAATATCCGATATACTCGTGATATTTAGTTAAAATTATCAGATTTTTTAAATCTAAGGAAGAATTATTAAAGTACTTATACCTATATTATTTTCCATATCTTTATATGGCTCTGTATATCCAAGCTTTACTAACAACGAGATCCTTCATATAGAGAAGAAATCTGGGAAAGAAGCTTGTAACAGAATCAACGACTATGATAAAAAAATAAAATATCAATCAGAC
>JAQIBW010000164.1 GCA_027858865.1 Sulfurimonas sp.
GATGAAAGTATGAGTGATGGTGAATATAATATTCGTATAAATAATAAACAAGTAATGCAGAGGATAAAAGATGGTGAGTATATGGTTTTTAATCTAAAACCTCAAGCTATGACTATTTCTGCTACAAAAAAACAGATTCAAGAAAGAGTACTTAAACTAGATTTGAAATCAGGATATATTTATTATCTTAAAATCAAAGACAATCAAGAAGGTAGTACATTTGATTTTGTAAAAGTTAATAACTCTTTAGCTTCAGAAGAGATAGCAAAGACTGGACTTGCTGGTTCATCTGAAGAATCACAAGATAATATTATTACAGAGTTTGTAAACCCTAAAGAAACTGACTCTATGGAAGTTATACCAACAGCTGCTCCTGCAGCTGTAGCACCAGTTGTTATTCCTAAAGCTTCTACTCCTGCACCTGCTGCTCCAATGTCAAAAACTGATGAGATTATGAAAGCATACGGCTTGAAAGAGAAAGGTATTATTAGTGACGAAGAGTTTAAATCTCTAAAGACTAATATACTTAACAAGTAAAACTATGTTAATAGACAGCTACGATAGAGTTGTTGACTATCTAAGAGTTTCAGTGACAGAACGCTGTAACTTTAGATGTCAATACTGTATGCCTGAGAAACCTTTTTCTTGGGTTCCAAAAGAAAATCTACTCAGCTTTGAAGAACTTTTTGAGTTTATGAAAATAGCTATAGATGAAGGTGTGAATAAAATCCGTATAACGGGCGGCGAACCACTTTTAAGAGAAGATTTAGATAAATTTATCAAAATGATTTATGACTATAAAAATGATGTAGATCTTGCAATGACTACAAATGCATTTTTACTTAAAGGCACTGCACAAAGACTAAAAGATGCTGGGCTTAAACGTATAAATGTAAGTATAGATACTCTTAAACCTGAAGTTGCACAGCAAATTGCACAAAAAGATGTTTTAAAAAATGTACTTGCAGGTGTAGATGAAGCTCTAAAGGTTGGACTAAAAGTTAAAGTTAACATGGTTCCTATGAAGAGTGTAAATGCAGATGAAATCATAGATGTTTTAGAGTACTGCAAGGAACGTAATATGAGTATTCGTTTTATAGAGTATATGGAAAATTCTTTCGCAGCTAAAGAGATAAAGGGTATGAAGTCAAATGAGCTTTTAGAGATTTTAAATACTAAATACGAATTCAGTGATGATGGCTTTGATGGCTCTTCTCCTTCACATTACTACACTATGAAAGATGGCTATAGGTTTGGCATCATCGAACCTTACGAAGATGATTTTTGTAAGAAGTGTAACCGCATAAGACTTACAGCAGAGGGTAACCTTATCCCATGTTTATATTTTGATGAGGCTATGAGCATATCTAAGGCTATTAAATCAGGCGATATCAAAGCTGCTGCAGAAGTGCTTAGAGAAGTTGTTAGAACGAAGCCTGAAAAAAATAGATGGGGTGGAGATGATGGAGAAATCTCTTCTCGTGCTTTTTATGAGACAGGTGGCTGATTGTTATACCTTGTAGAGCATTTCTATAGTATCCAAGGTGAAGGTCGTTATACAGGTGTCCCATCCCTTTTCTTTCGTTTTGGTGGCTGTAATATGAAGTGCGAAGGTTTTGGGTGCGAAGAACTAGCATCTGATGGAACTAAAGTACTTGGATGCGACACTGTATATGCTGTAAATAAAGAATATTTCTCTTTTAACTGGAGTCCTATACAAAAGACGCACGAACTACTAAACGTCCTAGACCTTTACGAACTCCCACAAAAACCTGTAGATATAGTACTAACTGGTGGTGAACCTCTTATATATGCAAATGAAGAAATATTTGTAGAGTTCTTGGAAAAACTTCATAAATATGGTCATAAAATAACTTTTGAAACAAATGCTTCAATTGCGGTAGATTTTGAAAAATATCCTATTTATAAAGAGTGTATATTCGCTCTCTCGGTAAAACTCTCAAACTCGAATGAACCATTTAGAAAAAGAGTCAATGGTGATGTTATTTACTCTATAGCTTCAAATGCAAAAGGAGCTTTTTTTAAATTTTCCATAGATGCAGACTCTATTGACTTAGGTTTGGAAGAAGAGATATTTAATATTACTCTGCACTCTCCAAAAACTGAGGTTTACTGTATGCCCCTTGGTGGAAACAAAGCTGAAGTAGAAGCAAATACAGAACCACTTATAGAGTTTTGTAAAGCTAAAGGTTATAATTTTTCTGATAGACTTCACATAAGAATCTGGGATCAAAATAAAGGAGTGTAGGTGATAATAAGAAAACTTTTTAAATTTGAAAATGCTCATATTGTTCGTGGATGTTCTACTGTAAAGTGTAGAAGCTCTCTACATGGACACTCTTACAAAGTAGAACTTCTTTTTGAATCTAACTTTTTAGATAATGGGCAAATGGTTTATGACTTTGGACTAATGAAGCAAAATATGAAAGCCTTAGTGGAGAGTTTTGATCATGGAGTCACTATTTGGAGTGGAGATGATTGGCAATACATAGAGAGTATGAAAAAACATTCTGTTAGATGGGTAGAACTCCCAGTTTCTCCATCATGTGAGCAATTTTCACGTGTTATATTTGTTATGATAGACAGACTTTTACAGCTAACAAATAGTGTAAATGGTGAAAAAGAAGTAAAACTAAACAGTGTTATAGTACACGAAACAGATACTGGCTATGCACAAGCTTTTAATTATGATGCTTACTCAAAAGATATGGGTTACATAGAACTAGACTCTATAATCTTTTCCGATGAAGTAAAAAAAAGCTGGACGGATAAAAAGTTATGGGAAAGAGTTAAAAGAGGTGATAGTTTTAAAAATCCTACAAGTGTTTAGTGGTTTTTTCTTCTGCGTTATAAGTTAGATTGCTTCGTTCCTCGCAATGACGGAAACAGTGACTTGGAAGTGAGGCTTCAGCCTCGCAATGACGGAAACAGTGACTATGACGGTGCGTCCGTCACTGCGAGCGAAGTTTGGCAGTCTAGTTGTTCTTTGCTTAGCTTACTAAATTCATCTTTTTTTCACTTGTAAAGCAAAATCTAATAGGCATAACTTTTACGATATCCCCAGATGCTATGAATTCAACACCTTCATCTACCATGATATAAGAGTTTGAAGAAGCAAGTGGAGATACCATCCCTGGTGCAAACTTCTTACATGGCTCAAAACTACTTCCATTAAAACTTCCTGGGACTAAAGTTATACGACCTTTTTTAAGTTTATAATCATTTTTCATCTTTGTCTCGATTGGATTGATGAACTTTTCATTTATACCACTTAGTGCCAAGATTATACTTTGTCCAAAAAGTTCAAAGTTTAGTGCCGCTGCCATAGGATTTCCAGGAAGATTTAGAACTAGTGTGTCATTGATCTTCCCAAATGTAGTCGGTTTACCAGGTTTTATCTCAACCTTGTCAAAGTAAGTCTTCATATCAAATGCGCCAAATGCTTCTTTTGTAAAATCTGCATCTCCAACACTTACACCGCCAGATGTAATGATAAGATCACTATTTAAGGCACTTTTTACATGTGCTTTTAAATCTTCTAAAGTATCTTGTGCCGTACCGATGAAATCAACTTCGCATGAAAGTTCTTCTGAGCGTGATAACAGAGTAGGAGTATTTGTGTTGTAGAGTTGATATGCATCTTCAACACTTTCAAAATGCATCTTAAGTTCACTTCCAGATGCAAAGAGTGCAACATGAGGTTTTTTATAAACTTTTATATGACTAATACCCTGAGATGCAAGAAGAGTTATTTGGTGAGCTTGTAGTTTTTGTCCACTTTTTAAAAGAGCCTCACCTTTTTTAATATCTTCACCACAAAGACGAATATGTCTCCCCTTTACTAAATCATTTGGCAGTGTTACACCCTTGTCACATTCAGTTGTATCTTCAACTGGAACTATACATTCACAACCATCAGGAATCTTAGCTCCTGTCATTATTTTTATACCTTTAGTAGATGCAAGAACTTCATTTGAATTATCTCCGGCAAAGATAGTATGAGTTACGTTTACGCAGTTTCCAGCGTCTGAAACTTTTACAGCATAACCATCCATAGCAGAGTTGTCATATGGTGGTAGATTATGAGTTGCACATATATCTTCAGCAAGTATAGAGCCTAAAGCTTGCTCAATTGGTAATATTTTTAATGATTTTTTTGTTGTGTTTTTGTATATAAGTTCTAGTGCTTCAAGTATTGTAACAGCCATGTCTCTTCTTTTATTTAGTTTATTGTAGTATTTCAGCATGAATGAAATGTATGATATGAGTATTGTAACACATAACTATGGTGTTATTGGAATTTTAGGAACGATTTTTATCAATATTTTGATGCTTGTAAGAGCGACAGATATTAATAAATATACAAGAGCTATGACAATATTTATGCCTATAGGAATGACAGCTATAGGTGCTGTTATATTTACAGGTATTGTAATGATGGCAGCTAAGCATCTAGACTTTACTATAGAAAATATAGCGATGATTATATTTGCAATCGTATTGATTGTTCTAGAGAATAAAAGATCAAAAAAATTACAACTTTTGGATAAAAAACAAGAAGATGCTTTAGCTATTCATAGAATAGATGCGTATAAAATATTTACGATAGAGATTTTAATGATTTTATCAATCTCAATTTGGATGTGGATTTGATCTATATACTTCATGATGAGGCTTCAAATGAGAGGCTTAACATAAAGGGAGAGCTTCACAAGTATCTTGTGAAAGTTCGTCGTCACAGCGAGGGAGATGAACTTTTTTTTAGAAATAGAGATGATATAAAAATGCTAAATAAATATAAAGTTTTAAGTGTCCAACCAAGAGTTATGGAACTTGAACTAATATCATCAAAAAAAGAAGTTACTCAGAGTAAAAAGTCTCTACACATTGCTTGGTGTGTAATTGATATAAAATCAGTAGAGAAAGTTTTAGCATCTCTAAATGAGATTGGAGTTGAGAAAATTTCTTTTATATACTGCGATAGAAGTCAAAAAAATATCAAGTTAGATTTTAAAAGATTTGAGAGAATTCTTGAAGCTTCGATGCAACAGTGTGGACGCAGTTCATATATGAAGTTTGATACATACAAAAGCATCAAAGAGTTTATAACCGAGTTTGAAGATGTTAAAGTTTTTGACTTTTGTGACAATATCTTAGACTCAGATGCTGATTTTAAAAGAGTTCTAATCGGATGTGAAGGTGGTTTTTCACAAGATGAGAAGGAACTGTTGGCGGAAAAAGAAAACTTTAGACTTGATACTCCAATGGTTCTGAGGTCTGAAAGTGCTGTTATGGCAGTTGCCAGTAAAATACTTCTGTAGTCAATAAAAGTAATTCAAATTACTTTTTGATTATAATAAGTTTCAACGAGTTTACATAAGGAAATATTATGAAGTTTTTAGTAGTTCTCATAGCTATATTTATACATTTTTTAAATGCAGATGAATATGAGATGGGACATGGACTAAGACTTAACGATAAAATTAATCTTGGTGCATACTTTTCAGTTGACTATATAACTGGAGATGAAAAAAAACAATTTAGACTAGATGATGTGGCAGTTTTAGCATATGGTAATCTCAATTCAAAATTGTCTTATATGGCTGAGATAGAGGGTGCTGGGGTTTATGTAAAAAATTATACAACTGGTGAAGAAACTAGGGATATACAATTTCACTATGAAAGAATATATTTAGATTATATATATTCTGATAGATATAATATTCGAATAGGTAAGCAGATAACACCTATCGGTTATTGGAATCTTGAGCCTATAAATGTACTTCGTGATACAAGTTCA
>JAQIBW010000039.1 GCA_027858865.1 Sulfurimonas sp.
TCGCTATACTGTTAAAAGTTAAATTATGTATTAAATATAGGAATTACAATGTTATTAAATAGTCATTGGTCAGCTCTTTTTCAACCTCAGATGCAAGAGCCATATTTTGTTAAACTGCAAGAGTTTGTAGATGCAGAGTACGCGTCAAAAATTATCTATCCAAAGTATGAAAATATTTTCAGAGCTTTTAATCTAACCTCTCTAGAGAATGTAAAAGTAGTAATAATCGGTCAAGATCCATATCATGGAGAGAAACAGGCTAATGGTCTTGCTTTTTCTGTTTGTGATGAGTGCAAATTACCTCCATCTTTGAAAAATATTTTTACAGAGTTAGTTGATGATATGGTTTGCAGATATCCAAGTTCAGGTAACCTTACCCATTGGGCAGAAGAAGGTGTTTTACTCATCAATAGTGTTTTAACAGTTGAGCAAGCAAAGGCTAACTCTCATAAAAATAGGGGTTGGGAAAGGTTTACTGATTTTGTCATAAAGAAATTATCACAAGAATATGAAAATATAGTTTTTGTTTTGTGGGGGAATCCATCTCAAAAAAAAGAAAAACTCATAGATGCAACTAAACATCTAATCTTAAAAGCTCCTCACCCTTCACCACGATCTTCATACAGAGGTTTCTTCGGTTCAAAACCATTCTCAAAATCAAATGAATACTTAAAGGCTAACAGAAAAAAAGAGATAAATTGGTGTCTTACTTAACTCTAAACTTTGCCATTACAGGCAGGTGGTCTGAATAACCTTTCCCTTTATGTTTTGGGATTTTTGCACGAGAGACCTGCCATCTATAAATATTTTTCTTTTTAAAGAGATACTTTGCATCTAGGTTAGTAATAGAGCTATCTATATATGAGATACCTTTTTTATCCAGCAATGGTTGGGAGATTAAAATATTATCCAAAGCCTCTTTTTTCCCTCTAAATATATATGAGTATCTTTTAGAAGCATCTGTATCGTACCAAAGATTATAGAAGTTCTCTTTCTCATACTTTAAATCTTCTGCTTTTTGAGTCAGTTTTAGAGTTCTTAGTACATGGTTGATTCCGGTTTTACCATTGGTATCGTTATGTTTTCTTTTTCGTTTGAATTTAATATATTCTTCATAGTCGGAGTTGAAATCTCCAAGCAGGATTATATTTTTGTCATATCCTATCTCAGTTATTCTCTTTCTAAGAGTTTTTGCAGATGTTATCCGCATACTTTCAGGTCCAGATTTTGATTTCCAATGATTGATAAATATGTATAAATCATTATTATTTAACCTAAACTTTGCTTCTAGTATATTTCTGTATTTATAAGATAATGTTACATTCAACTCTTTTGCATATACAAATGGGACCTTGCTTAAAAATGCAACTTTAATTGCAGTACTTTTTTTATCTGCAATAGAGTAGTACTGATAGTAGAGTCCATTTTGTTTAAGAGTAAATCGTAAATCTTTTAGAGCTTGGAGTGAATGAACTTCTTGTAGAGCTATAATATCTGCATCAATATCTTTTATGACTCTTGAGATATTTTGCAGTTTTATTTTATAGTTTTTTTTGTTCCAAAGAGATTTAGAGTTTGGTTTATACTCTTTATATTTGTAGCCATTTTTTTCTAAGTCAAAGAGATTTTCTACATTGTAAGTTGCTATTTTCAAAATATTATCTCCAAGTAGTGTAGCCCAGAGGGCTAAAAGCAGTAAAAGTGTTTTCACTAGTTAATGCCATTTAACCTTAGCAGGTTATTAGGATTTGGTTCTCTACCCATAAGCTCTTTAAAGTAGTCATCCATACTTTTCGCTCCACCACCACTTAGAACTATTTCAAGATACCATTTTGCAGTTTGAGAATCAAAGATTCCTTCATCAACTACATTAAAGAAAGCGTCAGCACTAAGAACTTCAGCCCATTTGTAGCTGTAGTATCCGGCTGCATAACCACCTGCAAAGATGTGTGCAAAACCATTTTGAAACTTATTATAACCTGGAGTTTTGATAAGCGCAGTCTCTTTTCTGATGCTATTAAGTAACTCTTGAACTTCATCTCCTTGGTAAACCTCAGTATGGAGTTTAAAATCAAAGATAGAAAATTCTAACTGTCTTAGCATCCCAGATGCTGACAAGAAGTTTTTGGCACAAACAAGTTTTTCTATCATATCATCAGGGATGATTTCTCCTGTTTCATGGTGAGAAGCAAATAGTTTTAAAACACTCGGTTCATAAGCAAAGTTTTCTAAAAACTGAGAAGGAAACTCGACAGCATCCCACTCAACACCGTTTACACCGCTAACTTCATTCTCATTTACGTTACTAAGAAGGTGATGAATAGCGTGACCCATCTCATGAAAAAGAGTGACAACATCATCATGACGAAGAAGAGAAGGCTGTTTCTCACTAGATGCAGGAAAGTTACAAACTATAAAGGCAGATGCCAGCTGTTCCTCACCTTTTTCATCAAGACAGTGTGCTTGCCAGTTGTGCATCCACGCTCCGCCATTTTTGCTTTTTCTAGCTTCAAGGTCGAGGTATATTCTTGACTTTAACTCATTACCAATATAGATATCATACGAAGTTGCTTTTTCATCCCATAGTTTTTCATCCACTTTTTTAAAGCTGATTCCAAATAGTTTGTTTAAAAACTCAAACATTCCATTTACAACACTTGTCTGCTCAAAATAAGGACGGTATAACTCTTCGTCAATGTCGTATTTTGCTTTTTTGAGTATCTCACTATAAAAAGCACTATCGAAGCTTTGTAGAGGAGTTGGAGCCATTGCTTGAACCTCTTTTAACTCTTCTTGTGCTTGGTGTTTAGCTTTAGTTACTAGAGTTTGTAAAAACTCATTTACGCTCGCAGTATCTTTAGCCATCTTAGATGCAAGTGAATACTCCGCATAACTATCAAATCCAAGTATCTTACTCATCTCATTTTTTAGTGAAAGTAACTCGTCAATAATCGCTGCATTTTCTGGTGATCTTGTTACATAAGCTTTGTACAACGCTTCTCTTATCTTTGCATTTTTACCATAAGTCATATAAGCGATGTATGATGGCATCTGAAGAGTGAATTTATATTTTGTTACTCCATCTTCTTTAAACTTTGAACTCTCTATATCACTCTTTGGCAGACCATTTACATCTTCTGTCTTATCCGTAACATATTCGTAAGCGTTTGTTGCATCTAGAAGGTTTTGAGAGAAGTTGTTTGAGAGTTCACTCTTTTTGATGTTAATCTCTTGAAGTCTCTCTTTTGCCTCAGCATCTAAGTGAGCACCACTAAGTTCAAAGTGTAGGATATTAAGTTCTACAACTCTATGTTGTTCAAAGTTTAGAGAATCTTTTTCTTTTTTTTGTATCTCTTTGTAAGCGTTATATATATCTAAGTTCTGAGATATCTTTGTTGAGTACTCTGTTATTATCGGTAGAGAATCAGCATATATTTTTTGTGTTTCATCTGAGTTATTTACAGAGTTTAGATGCGATAGCGGAGTAAAAAACAGTCCTAAACGCTCATCTAGCATCTGTAGTGGTTTTACAAAATTAGCATAAGTTTTATGCTCTATTTTTAAAAGCTCTTCTATTTTCTCGTTGTTTGATTTTAGTTTACTGTTTAAATCGTTTATAAAGTTGTCCATATCTATACTGAACTTTAAAAATTTACTCATTATTAGTCTTCCTCATCTCGTTTTAATTTTATGGCTTTAAATTTGTTTATAAGTATATCATCATACTTGTCTGATAGTTTAAAGAGTCTTTGTAGTGCTTTTTTACCCTCATCAAATGTAAGTGATGAATCTACTATAAGATAAGACAAATATATACTATTTTCGTTAATAGAAAACTGCAGGTAAGTGCGTTTTTCATTCTCACTTAGCACATAGTCATAAATCTTCTCAATATTTTCTTGAGGGATTCTACACAGCTTGGAGTCACCAATGATGATACCGTTTTCATAGTAGTTTATCTCAACTCTAGCACTTCCTTGATCTACTCTCCAAGAAGCTTGTGAGCGTCTTGATAATGTTACATTTACATCAAGAGAGCTTAAAATCTCTTCGAGGAGTTTTGTAGCTCCTGTCGGGTTATAGCCTTTTCTTCTTTGACGTGCGACTTCAAGTTTTATACCACACTCCGGGCAGTAGTCATTTTTTATCTCTTTTTCTTTTATGAGATTTTTACAAGAGGGACACTTGATAATATTTATATCATTTACCTCTTTAAAATTTTTAATTGTTTCATCAACATAAAAGTGTGGAAGAGCAAATCCTAAATTATTCGCATTTTGGATGATAAAAGTATTGACACCGATTACTTCTCCATTTACATTTAAAAGAGGTCCCCCGCTATTACCTGGGTTTATGGCTGCATCTATTTGTATGTACTCTAGGTCTTCATAAAGTCTTGAAGCTTTTGAAACTATTCCCTCAGTTGCCGTATAGTTTAGTCCGTACGGATGTCCTATGGCTATAGTGGTATCCCCATCTTTTGCACTGTTACTAGATAGAAGGAGAGGGTTTTTAAGTACAACAAAGTCTGAACGTATAAAAGCCAAATCGTAATCAGGATCATCATATACAACTTGTGCAATAGTTCTTTTAATTTGTTTAGAACTAATAACAACTTCTTTAAGCCCACCGACAACATGAGAGTTTGTAATGATTAAGTCACCAATAATAAACCCTGTACCACTGCCGTACGGTGTCATGATTTGAATGATGTTATCTATGTAAGTATCTAAAAGTGCTTGAGTGTTCACTATATCTCCTCAAAGTTTAGATTTTTTAGTTGAAGAAGGTAACTGTTGCTAAGCTCATTTAGAGATGAGAAGTTTAGTTTATTTCCAAAAGGTTTAAGTTCTTTATACTGACTCTGATGAGGAGTAATAGCATCTTCTATTTGTGAGATAATAGTTTTTTTAGCAAATATTTTTTTCTCTTCATCATAGAGTGGAGAATAGTCCAAGGCTTTAAAGAAAGCCGGGTTCTGAATTTCTACCAGTGTGTGCATCAGTGATTTTATAACAGGGTTAAGTCCATAGTTATAAAGAATATAAAAAGAGATATATTTGTAAATAGTCGGTATTATCTGAGTGTAACGATTGTTTTTGTACCACCTGATTTTTATTAGTGATTCGCTGATAAAGTTACTTATCTCTTCAAGCGAAGTTTTCTCCATGGGGTTAAAAGTATATTGTGCACTGTAGAACTTTGTACTATAGTCTTCAAAACTCATATCTCTAAGTTTAACTATATACTCTTTTAGCTCTTCATTTTTCGACTCAGTTGGATTGTTATCATTACTAAAGTAAATTTGTATTTTTTTACTTATTTTTTGGTAGATTTCACATTTTGGAACTAAAAGGTAGTCTACTTTAAAAAGAATATGCAGGTACAAAAAGGACTGCATTCCTGCATTGTCATTTGTTGGAAGAGTAAGTATCTTAGCATCCAGTTCGTCTATCCATCTGTGTAAAAAGTCATATTTTATTCTTAACTCTTCAGTGTCGAGTTTAGATAGGTGCTTAGTATCTTCAAGAGTGATGCTAGGAAATTCAGTTTTGATGTACTCTTTATCAAAGTCTGCATTTAGTGCTATTTCTCTAAGAGGAAAAAATATCTTTTGAGGGCTCATAGTGATGTTGTCTTGGTAGAGTTTAAGTTTTATGTACTCAGAATCACTCATGTAGTTGATGTAAGTG
>JAQIBW010000105.1 GCA_027858865.1 Sulfurimonas sp.
CAGACTCTTCAGGTTTTTCAAAAAAGGTACTCTTATACTCTTTTCCCTCAACTCTTGCTTTTTGTTCTTTATCTTTCTCTTCGCGCATTCTATATACATCATCACGATAAACAAACATAATCATATCGGCATCTTGCTCAATTGAACCAGACTCTCTAATATCACTCATCATAGGACGTTTATCATTACGACTCTCAACTCCACGGTTTAACTGAGAAAGAGCGACAATAGGTATCTCTAATTCACGCGCAAGAAGTTTTAAACCACGAGATATATCACTTACTTCTAAATGTCTCTCTTTGTTTCCTGAGCCACTCATAAGCTGAAGATAATCAATAACAGCCAAAGAGATTTCAGGATGTTGACTTTTTAGCTTTCGAAGTTTCGCACGAACTTTATGAATATTTACATTTCCATTATCATCCACAAAAAACTTCTTTTCACTCATTGTATCAGCCGCAGAATTTAACCTGCTCCACTGATCATCATTCATATCTCCAACTTTTAGCTTTTGAAGAGGTATGGAAGTCTTTGCACTAAGCATTCTAAGCATCAACTGTTCTGCTGGCATTTCCAGAGAAAATATAGCAACACCTTTGTTTTTATCAAGTGCATTTTGAGCAAGATTTAAAGTAAAAGCGGTCTTTCCCATAGCAGGACGAGCAGCAACTATAATCAAATCTCCATTACCAAAACCAGTTGTGAGTCTATTTATCTCAGCAAACCCTGTGTCAAGTCCAACAACGCCTGCATTTCCTCTTTTTTTCATCTCTAAAATATGCTCTATTGTTGCACTTGTCATTTCAGGAGATTCACGAAACTCTTTACTAGAGCTATCAGCTGTAATTTGATAAAGTTTTTGCTGAACCAAATCCACTACTTCATTTGAGGGTAAATCTTTCTCAATAGTAACTTCTTTTATATCACCAGTTAATTTTATAAGCTCTCTTTTTATCGACTTTTCACGTATCTCTTCGGCATAAGCTTTTGTTGTAGCAAGTGGATTTGTTGAGAGAATTTCAAGCATAGCTTCTTCATCAAATCTCTCTTGTTGATTTAATTTTTTCTTTATAAACTCTTCATCAATCGGTAAATCTTCTCGCTCGCAAGCTTCCATTGCTTCAAAGATATACTTATGGGCAGGAAGATAAAAATCTCTTGCCTTTATAGATGCTGCTACTTCTTCAAAAGTTGCAGGATTAAAAAGAATCGAGCTTAAAACTGATCGTTCTATATTTATATTGTGTAAATTATCAGTCATTTTCCATCTTTCTTGCAGCGTCTTCTACTTCTTCTAAAAATCTCTCCACCAATTCATCCTCTTTTAGTTTTGCCACAACTTCACCACTTCTCATAATCAAGCCTTGTCCTTTTCCATAAGCTATAGCAACGTCCGCATGTTTAGCTTCACCTATGGCATTTACGACACAACCCATAACTGAGATATTCAGAGGTGCTTTTATATGCTTTACTCTCTCTTCTATCACGGCAACTGCTTTTACCAAATCAGCTTCAATTCTTCCACAAGTTGGACAAGAGATGATATTTACTCCGCCTTTGGCAACCCCACTGTCTTTAAGTATCGCACGACCTACATTTATCTCTTCTTCAAGTTCACCAGTGATAGAAACTCTCATAGTATCACCGATGCCATCAAGCAAAAGTGAGCCAAGTGCAATAGAAGATTTTATGGTTGAGTGAAATAGTGTTCCGGCTTCCGTAACTCCCAAATGAAATGGATGGTCAGTTAGGGGGCGTAACATTCGGTAAGCCTCTACAGTTCGTTCAACATCACTGGCTTTTAGAGATACTTTTATATCGCTAAAACCTAAATCTTCAAGATATTTTATATTGTAAAGTGCTGATTCCACCATGCCTTTTGCAGTTGGTCCATACTTTGTATCAAACTCTTTTTCCAAGCTTCCTGAATTTACGCCAATTCGAATAGGTATATTTCTTTGCTGACACGCTTTAACTACCTCTTTTACTCGCTCTTTGTTCCCAATATTGCCAGGATTTATACGAATACAATCCACAACTTCCGCCGCAATCAAAGCTAAACGATAATTAAAGTGAATATCTGCAACAAGAGGAAGTTTTATTTGCTCCTTGATTGATTTGAGTGCCTTTGCATCTTCATAATCAGGAACCGCAACTCGAACTATGTCACACCCAGCAAAATGAAGCCTTTTTATCTGCTCGACCGTAGCTTCAACATCATGAGTTTTTGAGTAAGTCATAGACTGCACAGGAATTGGTGAGCCTCCACCAATAGGAACATCGCCAACGTAAATTTTATTTGTTTTATATATTGTTATCATTATGTTTGTTTCTCCTTTTCAAAGACATAACTCTTTGAAAATTCTTCTCTTTGAAGCTTATGCTCGGTACAGAGTTTTTTTATTTTCTTAAAGATATTATTATAC
>JAQIBW010000331.1 GCA_027858865.1 Sulfurimonas sp.
AAATGGTATAAACAAATTGATAGAGAAAAAGCAGATAAATTATATCTAAGTGCATTTTTACAAGAGACAGGAAAAATACTTATAGCAAGTGCAATTATTGAAGATGATGAGACTACTAGTTTTAAGTCAGAAGTTGAAAATTCAAATAATTTGGCAATTGTTGAGAAATCTTATATGGGAATCACTACTTCTGAAATAACTGCAGAGGTTTTTGAGCACTGGGGATTTGACACAGAGTTTATAGAGATGATTAGATTTGCAGATAATCCTAAAGATGCGCCGGATGATTTAAGAGAGTATTCTACAGCACTAAATATAGTAAAAACTATCTTACCTGTAAACCAACCTCTATCTGAGAGATCAATTAACTTTGGAATGAAGTTAGCAGAAGATGCCGGATATCAAAGAAGTGTATTAGAAAGTGTTATTAAAGAATTTATAGAGAGTCAAATAGAGGCTACAGAGGATTAAGATGAGTAAGACAGTTACAGTAATAGATACATTTGGTTTTTTCTTTCGTAGTTTTTATGCACTCCCGCAACATTTGAAAAATAGAGACGGCTTTCCAACAGGACTCTTAACGGGTTTTACAAACTTTATATCAACACTACAAAAACAACATGACAGTGACTATCTGATTTTTGCTATAGATACTAAGGGCAATACTTTTAGAAATGAGATAGATCCAAACTATAAAGCAAATCGTACAGCCCCACCAGAAGAACTTACGATGCAACTTCCCATAGCAATAGAGTGGATAGATAAGATGGGCTATAAAACATTGGGTCAAGTTGGTTTTGAAGCAGATGACATGATAGCAACTATTGTAAAATATGCAAAAGAGAAAGGCTATAACGTTAGAGTAGTATCTCACGATAAAGATCTTTACCAGCTTATAGATGATGGTAGAATAGTTGTTGTAGATGCAATAAAACGCAAAAGTATGGATGAAGAAGCCTGTTTTATTAAGTATGGTGTCACTCCAAAACAGTTTATAGATTATCAGTCTATTCTTGGAGATAGTGCAGATAATGTTCCTGGTGTAAAAGGCATCGGAAAAGTTGGTGCTGAGAAACTTTTAGTTCAGTATGGAGACCTCGATAATATATATGCCAATATAGACGAGATTAAGCCTCCTGGAATACAAAAGAAGTTAAGAGAGTCGCAAGAGCAAGCATACATGTCAAAGCAACTTGTAACGCTAAAGGATGATGTTTTAGAAGAGTTGGATTTTGAAGAGTATAAAATGGATGTAGAGCATCCATTTTTAAATATCTATGATGAACTTGTAAAATATGAGCAAAATGCGGTTCTGAGAGTGCTTCATGCTAAAAATATGGTTTCTGAGGAAGCTCAGGAAAAAGCAGTTGTTAGAGTTGAAGAGGTAAAACAGAGTGTGAATCTAGACTTTAAAAGCACGTTGATTACAGATGCTAAAGAACTAGATAAAATTTTGAGTACTTTAACCCCAGAGACTATAGTAGCTTTTGATACAGAGACAACAGGGCTTGATTATGAAAAAGACAAGTTAGTAGGTTTTAGCTTTAGTTTCAACGACGAGCAAGCTTTTTATGTTCCTTTTGCTCATTTTTACTTAGGTGTGCCAGATCAGGTTAGTAAAGAAGAAGCTGCCGGAGCGATGAGAAAGATTTTTGACTCAAAAGTCGTAGGACATAACATAAAGTTTGACCTTCACTTTGTTAGTAGATTTTTAAAGGACGACACTTTAAAAATATATGCAGATAGTATGATTTTAGCATGGCTCATAAACCCTGAGAGCGCTCTTAGTCTTGATAAACTCTCAGATAAACTGCTAGATCATAAAATGGTTTCTTTTAAAGAGACTGTAAAAAAAGGTGACACTTTTGCATCTGTTGAGCTAGAAGATGCCTCAAAATATGCATCTGAAGATGCATATATCACTCTAAAACTATTTAAGCTTTTCAATGAAAAGTTGAAACTGCAAAATGCAGATCATCTTATAGAAGAGTCTCAAAGTGTAGAAGTTCCTTTTATCATCACACTTTTAGGGATGGAAAAAGAAGGTATAAGTGTAGATGCTGAGTTTTTAGAGAAGTTCTTAGTTGAAGTTAAAGAGACACTTGCAAACTTGACTAAAAAGATTTATTTTCTTGCAGGAAGTGAGTTTAACATTAACTCTACAAAACAGCTTGGTGTGATTTTATTTGAGCATCTAGGACTTCCGGTTGGTAAGAAAACAAAGACTGGTTACTCAACTGATGAGAAAGTTCTAAGCTCACTAAAAGACAAGCATGAAATAATCTCATCACTATTAGAATATCGAGAAGTATATAAGCTTTACTCTACTTACATAGAACCGCTTCTAAAGCTTAGCCGTGAAGATAAAGATGGTCGCATCCATACGTCATTTGTACAAACAGGAACAGCTACGGGAAGGCTTAGTTCTAAAAATCCAAACCTTCAAAACATACCTGCAAGAAGTTCTTTGGGATTAAAGATAAGAGAAGCTTTTGTAGCCCCAGAGGGCAAAAAATTAATCGCAATAGATTACTCACAGATTGAGCTTAGACTTCTGGCTCACTTCTCTCAAGATGCTGTTTTAGTAGATGCATTCAGAGCTGGCAAAGATATTCACTTACAGACGGCTATAAAATTATTTGGTGAAGTTGAAGCTCCTAGTAAAAGATCAGTTGCCAAAACTGTAAACTTTGGACTACTTTATGGAATGGGGCAGAAAAAACTATCTGAGACTTTAGGCATAACTACAAAAGAAGCTAAAGAGATTATTGAGAAGTACTTTGAGTCATTTCCAACTGTTAAAACTTACTTTCGCTCAATTGTAGACAGTTCTAAAGAGAAAGGTTACATAGAGACACTGTTAAAAAGACGTAGATACTTTGACTATGAAAATGCTTCGCCGATGTTTAGAGCAGCTTATGACAGAGAGTCTGTAAATAGTGTGTTTCAGGGTAGTGCATCTGACCTTATCAAACTATCTATGAACAAAATAGCAAAAGTTATAAAAGAAGAAAACTTAAATGCAAAAATGCTTTTACAAATTCATGATGAACTTATTTTTGAAGTACAAGCATCTGAAGCTGAGACGCTTGGAGCGAAGCTTAAAGAGATAATGCAAAGTATATATGAGTTAAACATTCCACTAGAAGCTAGTATGAATATAGGCGATAACTGGGGTCAACTTAAGTAAGAGTTTAGTCTATAAGCTTATCTGAGGGTTCACTAAAAAGGAAGCCTTGTGAGTACTCAATTTCTAAGTCTTCTATGATTTTTTGAACTTCAGTGTTGTGAACAAACTCAGCGATACATGGAATATTTGCATTCTTAGCAAAAAAGACTATAGCCCTTGTCACTTCATAACTCTTTGAATTTTTATGTATGTCTTTGATGTACTTAGCATCTATCTTTAAAAAGTCAATATCCAAATCAAGTACTCTCTCAAAGTTAGAATACTCAGAACCAAAATCATCTATAGCTATAGAATAACCTCTGTTTTTTAGCCCGGTTAGTTGTCTTACATGGTTCTTTTTACCAGTAGCACTAACTCCTTCAAGTATCTCTAAAATAACACGATTGGCTTCTATGCCGTGCTCTAACTCTTTGTCATTTAGATATGCAAGAAGATAGTTTTTGCTTAAATCATCTTCGGTGATGTTTATAGAAAATGTGTAGTTGTTAGATGCCATAAACTTAAAGCTTTTGTCTATCATAGCTTTAGTTATCTCAGGAAGTAAACCTGATAACCTAGCTGGTTCTAAAAATGTATATGGCGATATTATCTCACCATTATGCTCTATTCTTGCAAGGACTTCATACTTTGTTATTTCATGAGTCGTGTTGTTTCTAATTCCTTGAAAATATGGAATAACTCTACCTTCATTAAGTGCATTGTGTAAAAGGTTGTTAGATGCTATAAACGATTCTCTTTGTGAATGATCTATGTTGTCTGAATCTTGATTGAAGACATAGAGATTATTTTTACCACTCTCTTTTGATTGTTTAAGAGCTAAAGCGCTGTTTCTTAACAAGTTAGACTCTCCATGTGCAGCACCATACGTAAATGAAATATTTAAAGTAATGTTGTCGATTATAATTTCTTTGTTGTACATGTAGTCTTGGATCTCTGAAGTTTTTTCTTCTATATCAATATCTTCATAATATAAAAGAGCAAATTCATCTGAATTTATCCTACAGGTACAGTTTGTACTAAAATTATTTTTCAGTATAGATGCAAGTTCTTGAAGTAGTTTATCACCTACCTCAAAACCGTAGGCAGTGTTTATATAACTAAAGTTATTGACATTAAGAAGTAAAAGAGTCTTTTGTCCAGATGCTTTTAGAAGCTGTTCGAGGTGTGTTTTGTTGTAAAGCCCAGTAAGTGAATCTTTATAAGCCATATTCTCTACTTGTTTTTGACTCTTTTTAAGTGCTGTTAGATCACTAAATACTGCAAGATAGTTATATTCTTTATCATGTGCATCATATAGAGCACTTACACTCATCCACTGTACTATCTCTGATCCATCGGCACGTTTATTTATTATCTCTCCGGCCCATTTTGATTCTTTATGTATACTATCCCACATCTCAGTATAAAATTTTTCATCATGCTTATTAGAAGCTAAAATATTTGGATTATGACCAAGAACTTCTTGTTCCATATAACCATAAATCTCTTCAAATGCTTCGTTTACTTCTATAATCTTGTTATGCTCATTTGTAATAATCATACCTTCAGCGGCATTTTGAGCGGCAGTAGCAAAAAGCTTGTTTCGTTTTTCAATCTTTCTGTTTTTAAGTATGATATTTACAATAGAAGCAGCAGTCTGGAGAAGTTTTTTATGAAATGGAGCGGGTAACCGATGTTCGAATGAAGATAAAGCAAAAGAGCCTATCGCCTTGTCATTTTCATCACGAATAGGCATAGACCAACATGCACATAGATTAAAATCAGCTGCAACTTGACGAATGTTTTTGAATCTAGGGTCAGTAAAGGTGTCTTGAACATATTGAGGTTCATTATGAAAAATAGCATTTCCACATGACCCACTACCCGGACCAGGTTTTAGGTTTGATAGAGCATCTTGAGCAGCTCGTGGTACTGATGGAGCAGATAGTATGTTTAAAAGTTCTGTTGACTTATCCACTAGCATGATAGAAGCTACTGAGTTTGGAAGTAAACTCTCAGCTAATGTGCATAAGTGAGCCAAAATATTTGTGCAATGATTTCTAGAAGCAATCATATCAAGTATGGTTTGTTGTATATCTAGAATATTATTATACTCCTGAGGAGTAATCTTTACTTCATCAAGTGAAACATCTTCTTTCATAATAACTTCTTATAACTTAATATTGATAAATTGTATCTAAATAGTATAAAAGTAAAGTAAAAAATTATGACTTATTTGTAGTTTTATATATAAAACTGAATACTTCTGCGACGGCTTTATATAAAGCTGCCGGAACTTCCTTGTCTAACTCCACTTTTGAGAGTAGTTCCATGAGATCTTCATCTTTTTTTATTGGAAGATTGTGAAGCTCGGCAATTTTGATAATATTCTCAGCACTCTTTCCCTGACCCTTTGCAACCACCCTAGGTGAAGACTCTTTTTCAGTGTTATATCTTAGTGCAGCAGCTTTTCTCATGCTTTGATCTCAAACCCTATATTTATACCGTCTGACATCTCTTTTGAATGAGCTTCATAAGGAGAGCTAGGAACTTTTTTAGTTGAATCTAGTAAGCGTATCTCTCTTGGTGTTATGTGAGACTCTATTAGTGCTGAGCGAAGAAAAGGAATGTTCTCTTTTATAATCTTTTTAAACTCATCGTTATCAGAATGTATCTGTATATTCAACTGATTTTCTTCATATAAAACTAACCTAAGATTTAACTCTCCATACTCTTTTAGTTTGAGTTCTATATCGCAGAAAAACTTATCTTCTTCAGCTTTTTTTAGGTTGATATTATCTTTTTCCAAAGCATCCCACGAAAATGGCAGATAAAGCAATGACGAGTTTGAGAGATGCGACATAAGTTGGTAGTAGTCTATCTGCAGTGCCAGTTTGTCAAGATTTTTTAATATCTCCGCTTGATTTGGATGTGAAGATTTAGCCACCTCACTACCAGTCTTTAGAAGGAGTGATTTTAAATCATTTTCAAGTATCTCTTTTATGTTGTTGTCATAGGAGAGTTTTTGTGCAGTGTTGAGCGAGTTTAGCTTATTTAACAGTAGTCCAATGTCTTTTGAAAAAAGAGGGTCAGCTTTGCCCATCGCGTCTTTTAACGGTTGCATTGTATTTTGAAGTTCTTGTGGTATTTTTTTATTTGTAAACTCTTGCAGTGATGTGTTTGGCGTTGTTTGCAGTATTTTCACTAAAGCATCGAGCAGACCTTTGGCCTCAGGAAGGGCACTTTTATTTAGCATTGGAACTAATTGTTGCATATTCTCCTGAATACTCGCTAGTTTGAAGTTCTCCGGAGTCATTAGTTTTGACTGCACCTGATGCTCAAGTTTTTCAAGTAAAGTGTTAAAAGACTTAGTAGTTGTAACATCACCTACTTTTAGATTTGCTTGTAGAGTCTCAACAATCTTTTCGATGCCTTTTACAAGCTGTGTCAGGGCTTTTTTATCATCTGGCAGGGTTTTGGTTAAAGAAGTGTTTGAAGCATTTTTAAGAGTCTCACTACTAAGCATGGTCTCTATATGTTTACTCAAAACTTTTACAGGATACACAGAACTCTTTTCAACTAAAAGCTGTAGTGATTTCAAAGTCTCTTTTAGCTCTAGTTGCGGGTTTTGGGCATTTTTAAGTTTTGATTCTAAAAATATACCGGAGTCTGTTATCTTAGACTTTAGTGCACCATCACTACCGAGCTGCTTTATGTCTCCAAGAAACTCTTTGAGTACTTTTTCTATTGGTAGAGGTATTTTTGTTTTCTCTGTTACTAGGCTGTTTAGTGCATCTTTTAAACTTGAGAGATCTACATCTTTGATGTTTGAGCTAAGAGTTCTTAAAACTGTCTCTATTCCCTTACTCAGTTGTGCCAATGATTGAGTTGAAGGAGGGTTTGTAGAGCTTTTAAGTGCTTCGTTATTTATGAGGTTTTTTATCTCTGAGCCTAAAGACTTTACCACAAATGAAGAGCTTTTCTCAACAATTGCAAGTAGTGATTTAAGTATGTTCTTTAATTCGTTTTGAGGAGTTTGTAAACTTTGTAGTTTTGAGTCTAGTTGCGCATTTGTGTTTTTATCATTAGGAATCAAGTCACTTAGTTTTTTCATGTCAGAGATAAACTTAGTTAAAATTTTCTCTATAAGAAGAGGGTCTTGATTTGCTTTTATAGAGTTTAGAAGTTCTTTTATAGTTGTAGATACATTTCCAAGATCTTTGAGAGTAGGGTTGTTTTTTAGAAGCTGTAAAAGTACTTTGTCAGATGCAGAACTTTTTGCACTCTCATTTAGGAGTGAGTTTACAACTGACTTGAGGTCTTTACTCTTTGTAATAATCTCAAGTTCTTTGGGTGTTGCTGACTCAAGAACTTCTTTTAAAGCCTTGTTTGTGTTAGGTAAAATAATATCAAGTTGCTTATTGCCGGAGATGTTAATCATGAATTTAGTATAGCATTAATTGGATTTTTTGTTTATAAGTTTATACTCCTCTATAAACTCTTTAGCATTGTCACCACGTAAAAACTCGGCTAGACCTATGAGACCATCTGAGAGATAACGACTCTTATAACCTTTGAGTTTTAGATATGTACGCGCCATAATAGCTCTGTCTTTATGCGGACAAGCGGTAACTATGAGTTTAGATTTATCGAGTTCATTTAGACGTTTTGGAAGTTCATTTATAGGTATATTGATTGCGTAAGGCATATTCCACGCTTCAAACTCCTCTTTAAAACGGATATCTACAAGCTGTACAGTTCCCTCTTCAAGCATAACGGAAAGCTCAACTGCTCTTATCTTCATATCTTTACGCTCTTCGTATGTGAAAGATGTTAAGTACGCTTCATAGCTTTGGGCAGAGAGGTTAAGTGTCAAGTAGATTAGAAG
>JAQIBW010000119.1 GCA_027858865.1 Sulfurimonas sp.
ATACACATTTATAAAAGAATTTGAAAGTGAAATGACAGTAGCGGAGCAGTAGAGAACATGATTATTTACATACACGGCTTCGGTGGTAGTGGTCAAGGGAGTAAAGCTAAAGTATTTAGAGAGTATTTTAAAAGTATTGAAGAGCCTTTTAGGTAGTGTTCAAGATTCCGTGTCAGCAATCGGATAATTCCTAAAATTGTATCATAGATTTAAAAATATTTCTTGAATGTACAAATTATATAGTCCACATGCTGTGCATGTGGAAAGTTTAATTTAAATCTCTTCTTACGATTTCAACAGCTTCGACCATATTAATAAGGCTTTGTTTTACCTCTTCCCATTTACGAGTTTTAAGGCCACAATCCGGATTTATCCAAAGTTGCTCTTTTGGCAATACTTCTAAAAGTGATTTTATCTGAGATACTATTTCATTAACGGAAGGGATTCTTGGTGAGTGTATATCATATACCCCTGGACCTACCTCTTGTTTATAACCAACTTTAGCAAAGATTTTTAAAAGTTCATTTCCGCTTCTTGCAGTCTCAATAGAAATAACATCTGCATCCATAGCCTCGATAGTTTTTATAATATCGTTAAACTCGCTATAACACATATGAGTATGAATTTGAGTCTCTTTTTTTGCACTACTGACTGAAAGTTTAAAATCTCTAACAGCCCACTCTTCATATGCAGGTATTTTACTCTCTCTTAATGGATACCCCTCTTTAAATGCCGCTTCATCAACTTGAATTATTTTTATGCCGGCCTTTTGCAGATCGTTCACTTCATCGCTAATAGCTAAGGCAATCTGCTTTGAAACATCACCTCTAGCCATATCATCTCTTACGAATGACCAGTTTAGAATTGTAACAGGACCCGTTAGCATACCTTTCATTATTTTGTCTGTTTTACTCTGCGCATACGTAATCCAATCAACCGTCATAGGATAAGGGCGTGAAATATCCCCATATATAAACGGTGGTTTCACACAACGGCTTCCATAGCTTTGTACCCAACCATTTTGACTAAATCCATAACCGCTAAGTTGCTCACCAAAATACTCAACCATATCATTTCTCTCTGGTTCACCATGGACCAAGACCTCTAATCCACACTCCTCTTGAAATGCAATACATTCATCAATATATGTTTTCATCTGAGCAGTATATTCATCTTCAGTGATTTGTGAATTTTTGAACGCTCTTCTAGTGGATCTTAACTCTTGAGTTTGTGGGAAAGAACCAATAGTCGTCGTTGCTAATTCTTTGTACTTTAAAAGTTCTTTTTGAATCTTAATTCTCTCTTCGTATGCTCCATTTCTCTCAAGTTTAGTAATATTTTCAACTCTATGTTGAACATTTTTATCATGAATAAGCGCAGATGTTTTTCTAGATATATTTGCTTTTGTATTATTTTCATATACAAGTTTTTCTTCGCCACTTATAGCTTTCTCCCCATCAAAAAATATTTTAGATACAAGAGATACTTCATCAAGTTTTTCTACAGCATAGCTCAACCAATTTTTTATCTCTTCGTCCATCTTCTCTTCATATTTCAATGTAAATGGAGTATGCAGAAGTGAACAAGATGAAGCAATAAAAATATTTTCTTTTTTAACTATTTGAGAAATATTTTCAAGTAGTTTGAGACTCTTATTTATATCATTTTTCCAGATATTTCTACCATCGATTACGCCTGCTATGAGTTTTTTATTGCTCTTAGCTATAGTATTCAAACTTTTAATATTTTCTACTCCATATAAAAAATCTAATCCTATAAAATCAATGGGTGTATGGACTAAAATATTTGTTGCCTCGCAGGAGTTTTCAAAATAGGTCACTACGGCAATCTTTAGTTTTTGAGAGATAGAAGCCAACTTGTCATACGTCGGTTTAATAAGACTCAACACCTTTATATCTAAAGCTTTTACGAATATTGGCTCGTCTATCTGGACTATAATCTCACTGTCTAGTGTAGAAATCTCACCTAAAAGTGCCTCGTAAAGTGGCAATATTTTACTATACAACTCAAACGTATCACCTCCATCCACTCTTTTTGAGAGCCCTATAAAAGTTATGGGTCCTATAATATTTATCTTCGTTTTTATACCATAAGAGAGTGCTTCCTTATACTCCTCCAAAATTTTACTTGCATTGAGTTTATACTCATCTTCAAGGGATAATTCTGGAACAATATAGTGGTAGTTTGCATTAAACCACTTTGTCATCTCCATTGCAACAGCGTTTTTGTTTCCTCTGGCCATGGAGAAATAAAGTTCTTCATTTTTGAGTGATCTAAATCTTTGAGGTATGGCTCCGAGTGTAACGGCCATATCTAACATATTGTCATAAAGCGAAAAATCGTTTGAACTGATAAAGTCAATTCCAGCATCTTTTTGATAATTCCAGTGCCTAAGTTTGAGTTCACTTGCTGTTGTTTGAACATCCTCAAAACTGCTGTTTTGCGCCCAGTAGCTCTCTAAAGCTTTTTTTAATTCTCTTTGCTCACCAATTCTAGGAAAGCCAATTACGTAATTTTTTGACATTACAATATCCTTGTATATATTTTATTTTTAAAAAATTTTAGTACTTAATAGATTAGGATATTGAAAAAGGAGGGTGAATGCCTGTACGACGGAATGCGAAGCAGACCGTATAAAAAGGACATCTTGGAATAAAGTGATTGAGTAAAACTATCAGCTTCGATCTGATAGTAAAAAATAAGTCGCAATGACATGGTTGAGAATTGTTTAAAGTTGAGTTAAATTTAAATAAATCGATAAATACCATCATTGCTCCTCATTCATTTTTTAAAACTATATCTTATTTATTATAAATTTAAAGCATCATCCAGCCGTCCCTCAAAGTGGATGGCTAATTGAGAGATTGTCAAGCTCCAGTTTCTAATCGGCATAGTCCATTTCTTCTGAGCATTTTGAATCCCCATATAAAGTAATTTCAATAAGCTGTCATCGTTTGGAAAAGCACCTTTTGTTTTTGTAAGAGTCCTAAATTGGCGATGAACGGACTCGATGATATTTGTTGTATAGATCACTCTGCGTATATCTTCTTGATACTGAAAGTACACAGATAAATTATCCCATTTATTTCTCCAAGAAGTAAATACAATAGGGTATCTTTTACCCCATTTTTCTTCAAGTTTATCAAGCTCAAATTCTGCTTCTTCTTTTGTAAAAGCTTGATAAACTGCTTTGAGTTCTTTGGCGAATTGTTTTTGATAAGCTGAGCCCACATACTTCAGACTATTTCGTATTTGATGAACTATGCAAAGTTGCACTTGAGTATCTGGAAATACGGAGTTTATGGCTTCAGGGAAGCCTTTGAGTCCATCCACTGAAGCTATGAGTATATCTTTGACACCGCGGTTCTGTAAGTCTGTAAGCACCTGTAGCCAGAACTTAGCACCTTCGCTTTCATTGAGGTAAAGTCCTAGTATTTCTTTTTTACCATCAACACGCACGCCAAGCACTGTATAAAAGGCTTTTGAAATATAACGACCGTCTTCTTTAACTTTGTAGTGAATGGCATCTAAAAATATAAAGGGATAAACTGTCTCTAATGGTCTTGTCTTCCACTCTTGAAGCATTGGTATTATTTTATCGGTTACGGCGCTTATAGTAGCTTTAGAGAAACCTACACAGTAAAAATCTTCTATGTGCTTAGCTATTTGTGAGTAGCTGTTTCCAAGTGCAAAGAGTGAAAGTATTTTTTCTTCAATTTCACTAGTCATATTCGTTTGATTTTTCTTTACGATTTCAGGTTCGAAGCTGCCGTTACGGTCTCTTGGAACATCAAGTTCAAATGTTCCATGATCACTCTTCATAGTTTTTGAGTTGTAACCATTCTTACGGTTTATACTCAGGCCTTCTGAAAGGTGAGCATCTATCTCAGCTGCAAGAGCAGCTTCGGTAAGTTGTTTTATAAGTGAGCCTAAAGCTCCGTCAGAACCGCCAATACTTTTACCAGCTTTTATATCACGAGCAAATTGCTCTACATCTACTTCTATTTTCATGTGTCGTTCCTTGGGTATTTGTAATTTTACCCGATTGACACGGAATTATGAACGGTCCCGCCTTTTATCGCTCCATCTCTTTCTTATGTTCCAGAGCTAGCTATAAAGACTCTAGAAGAGTTAATTGAGGCTAACTATAGAGATGTAAAGCTGATAGGTTCTTCTTTAGGTGGATACTATACGATGTACTTAGCACAAAAATATAATCTGCAAGCTGTATTGATAAACCCTTCCATCAATCCACATGTTACATTAGGGCGAACTCTTGGGCAAACACCAAATTTTTATGATGAAAGTCACTTTGAATGGAAAAATAAGCATATAGAGATGCTTAAAACTTATAGGACAAATCCGACACATTCCTCAAATATAATGCTGTTCCTTCAAAAGGGTGATGAATTACTTGATTATAAGGAGGCTCTTTACTATCTCCCAAATGTTAAAAGAGTTGTGGAAGAAAAGGGTAGTCATAGTTTTGAAGGGATACAAAGGCATTTTGAAATAATTCGAAA
Organism: Sulfurimonas sp.; assembly: GCA_027858865.1. Classification (GTDB taxonomy): domain Bacteria; phylum Campylobacterota; class Campylobacteria; order Campylobacterales; family Sulfurimonadaceae; genus Sulfurimonas. The sequence goes on from JAQIBW010000119.1 coordinate 4,545, forward strand.
TTTTTTCCTAGTTGGAAATTATTTTAAGCATACTATGAGAGTCAAAGGAGTTGGCTGTACCAATGAAGAATTGGCAAGTCGCATTGGTGATTTATATTATGATTCGCTTGCAAAGTTTTTGATTGATTTATCTATGAAAATTTTTGATGATGCTATGGGCGATTATGACAGAGGTCGTAAAAAATTATCTGACGCACTTTTTGAAGCACGCAAATCTCTTGGAGAAGCTATTCGCCATATAAATAAGGCATGGAGTCTTAGTGAAAAACATATGTTTACATGGCTTGCAAATAATGGCGATAACCGCCAAAGATATATTTTTAATAAGCCAATTCTAAATAAAAGCAGTGATACTTCAAATTTTCCAAATATAATTATGGTAAAAAAGATGCCATATAAAGCTACGGTTAGAGTAGATGATGCTTGGATAGTAGCACATTATCTTCAAACTGGTGGATGGGAGTTGAAATGTGACAATATTACACCTCCACCTCCTAGAGATACACATCCAATGGATAAAGGAAGGCATTATCAGCATAATCATACATCCCGATATACAGCAATGAAAGATAGCATTTATCTATTTTTTGATGACGAAAACAATACAGGAGAGGGACATACCATGATTTATTATAGTGACGATACTAAAGCGATGGTTGAAGAAACAATTTTACCAATGCTGAGAGTAACAGAAAGAATATAAAGAGACAAATCCAAATGATATTATTTTGGCTTGTTGATGTTTTGAAAAAGATGGGTGATAAATCAAATATGCAGAGGATTAAATAATGATAAAAAGTTTTAAAGATTTACTCAAACGCGGTAATTTACCAGACGATACAAGAGTTGTACCAAACTGGATGAAAATAAAAAATAGACAATTTGATGATGTTGATGTAACTAACAATAGTGTTGATAAAATTGTGTCGCTTAGTAGTGAAGAGTTTAATGAGTTTGTTTCGAGCGTAAATACAGAAATGCTTCTTGTGTTTCTGAGTACAATGAACGATAAAGAGATGCAAAAGTTTTATAAATATTTGGATGATGTAGTTAAACTCAAAGAGGATATAGAAGCTCCAAGTGCAAAAGAGCAATTCATGGGTTCAATGGAAAACATTGACACAAACACCATAACCGATGAATCAAGAGCGAGAGCGACACTTGAAACTCCACTAATGATAAATTATGCTAAAAATATCTATCATAAAATTATGGATTACATAGAGTATATCTCTCAAGATTATTATGACTATGATTGTGATGATGCTTTTAAAATGTATGAGGGGCATTTAAGTAAAATTATCTGGGATAGAATGGATGAGATTCCAGACCATTTCGAGCAGGTAATAGACCACTTTTATGACTTTTATGATGAAGAAAACGCAGAGCACAAAAAGTTTTTTATTCATCTTTCTCAAAGATTTGGACTGTTGATAGCTACACTTAATAGGTTGGTTTACAAGACACAAAATAGAGTAACATCTCTTAACTGGTTTACAGTTAAGATGCAAGAGTATGATGTTATTCCAGAAGTTGAAATATCTACAGATCAAAATAAAGAACTCTCAAGTGATAAAAAACTTATTAATTTTCTTACTCTCACTTTTGCAGGTATTTGTGATGAAAGTGATGATAACTATCTTTCGAACCTTATCTGTGTTGTAGAGACTCTTTTTGAATGGTATCCAGTTAACCGTGAGACTTGTGAGTATGCAATGGTAGAAATGATGAAAAGTGTAGCTATAAAAAAGGTAAACATAGAAAATGCAAATGCTTTTATAGAGTTTTTTGGAGAGTTGCCACGATTTTATGAAGTGCTTAGCTATGCTAAAATTTATGAGCGAAAAGAGCTTATAAATCATACATTGGCAAACCATAAACCACAAGACAACAAAATATTTGATAATGAAAAAGTGAAAAATAAAATTATACTTATGAACTATTTGAT
>JAQIBW010000027.1 GCA_027858865.1 Sulfurimonas sp.
GCTTTTTTAAACTCTCTATTTTATCTTCTATATAGGATAGAAAAAAATTCTTTTTTGACTCAGTAGCCTTATAATCATTCACGTACTTAGCCTTTTATCTTAAATATTCACCAATTCTAGCATATATGAGATAAAGTAAGAGCAGCTTATAGAAGTTTACTTCCTAAACTGCAATACAACCTCGTGATGATTTGTATGTTCTTCTGACAAACATCCGTATCCACGAAAAAAAGCTATTTTTTCCAAATTTAGAACTTCCTGTTTTGTCTCAACAATCATTTTTAAGGAGTCTCCGGTGTAGCTGTTAAGGGTTGCTTTAAGTTGGTGCATTGCATCTGGGACTGGAAGATTTCTTCGGTGGTCAAGTGGTTTCCTTCTTGTGTCTAGTACACCATCTTTTAGATTCAAAGGTACTTGGTACTCACTCATGAGTCTTTTCGAAGATTCTTTCCAACCAGCTTTATCCAAATCTGCACTCCCAAAAAGTGCACAGTGACAGGTACCGTACTCTTTGATTTCATCTTCTACATATTCGCATGGACACATCATCTTTTTGTTTAACTCTGGATCGCTAGAAGGCTCAAAACAAGGGCAAAATCGTTTTGAAAAAGTCGCTTCCATCTCACTCACCCAAATTTTCAGGTTTGTACTCATCATCCAGCTAGGGTTTAGTGCATAGTTATTCTGAGCAATATATTTTTGCATCCACTTATCTTGTTTTTTCACCTTATCTCGGTATTTCCACAAGTCTTTGAAAAAACCTATCATCATATTTAACATTATACTCTTCCTTTTTATGACATGATTATAACCAAAAGTTTCTACTGACAATGCTATGCTCTAAGATAAAATATATACTGTATTACTTATAGTTTTATAGCTAATGATTTAGCTTTTTCTTCTAAATCATAAAAATCCAAGGTATCAATCAAGTTTGTAACTTCAGTTTGAAATTTACTCTTAGCCATCTCTGCTAAACCTTTATATTCATCTAAATTATAATCTTCAATATTTTTCATTTCTTCAACATAATAGTTAAAGTCATTTTCTGATTCTTCTAGTAAGAGAACAAAATCGTCTGCACTATGAAAATTTTTTACGTCATGCAATGCTCCACTTCTAGTAGAATGCAGTCTGTCATGTAGTGTCTGTTCAAGCTCTTTTAGTAAATCTTGTAATTCTTCCAATTTCTTACCTTATTAAGTAATATAAAATAGATTTTATCAAAAACTACTTGAAAATCTTGTGCTATAATCCGATAAAAAGATAATCTTGTACATATTCAATTAACTCTACATGATAAGGAAAAAAATGCAAATAGTTACAGAAAAATTATTAAACTTGGGAGTAGATGAGGGTAAAGGGATAAACGATTCTCAACTTGTTTTACTCGACATCAAAAAAGATGAAAAATCTCAGTGGAAAGCCTTATCAATTAACAAACAACTCTCATATTCCAGAGCATAACTCTTTGTTTTACTCAATGGCGTTGAGGGCAAAGAGGTTCAAGACAAGATTATTTTTAACTACAAAGCTTTGCAAAACTTTCGAAAACAAGTGAGTGACAAAGAGCTCATAGTTGAGGAGAAAGTTCAAACTTCTGCGAGTGGTGATGTAACCATTTATTGTGATGGTGGTTGTACCCCTAACCCAGGAAAAGCAGGCTCTGGAGTAGCCGTTTATAGAAATGACGAACTATCCGAACTTTGGTACGGACTATATGAAGAGATGGGTACGAACAACACAGCCGAACTTGGGGCACTTTATGAATCTCTACTACTCGCTCAAAAAGAGGCAGAAAATGGAAATATTGTTGAGATAAAATGCGATTCTATGTACTCTATAAACTGCATAAAAACATGGGCTATATCGTGGGAGAAAAAAGGGTGGACAAAAAAAGGTGGAGAGATTAAAAACTTAGAAATCATCAAACTCGCATACCATCTATACAACTCTATAAAAAAAGATGTAACACTCTCCCACATAAAAGCGCATGCAGGTTTTGAGGGAAATGAGTTAGCCGATAGAATGACAATGTATACAATTCATAAAAAAAGTAGATCTTTTGTGAAATATGACAAAGAGATAATTGTAGTTGATATTTTGAAGATGCGTGCTGGATAAAATATAAATTACAATATCTCGTGAATCTCATAAGGCTTATTCTCATTCTTTTGAAATACCCAACGCTTCGTACTAAGGTTTTGTAAAAAAGTCTGATCGTGCGTAATGAATACCAAGGCCCCTGCATACTCCATTAAAGCACTCTCCAAAGACTCAATTGAGTCCAAATCCATGTGATTGGTTGGCTCATCCAAAATAATGAGTGAGGGGTGTTTTAAAAGCCCTTGAGCTATTAAGAGTTTTCTCACCTCTCCCGGACTAGGAACACTGCTGTACAGCAGCGCTTTGGCGTCTGAACCTAATCGTTGTATAAGAGTGAAAAGTTCACCTTTTTCCTCACTGCTCAGGAGGCTGACATTCTTAAAAAGTTGCTCCGCTTCTTCATCAGTGATTTCTTGGGGGATATAAAGGTATTCATGTTCAAAATTCACCTTATCTACAAAATAGCGAATAAAACTACTCTTTCCAGCACCATTTTCCCCGCTAATACCTACTTTTTCACCGACATCTATGGATAAGCTTGGAAAACAAAGCTCAGTAATCTCAAAGAGTTGGATGCATGATTTTTCAACTGCTATTGGAAAATTATGTTTAGAAATTTCACCCTCAAAGCTGACACCTGTTTCATACTCTTTTTTAAGCGTACCCATTTTTTCGCCGAGTTGACGCTGTTTGGTAATGGTACGCTGAAGGTTCTTTCCATCGATTTTATCTTTACCTGTTAAAATTGCACCGTTAATCTTTTCTTTTTGAGAACTATCATGTCTTGAGACATTTTGTTTAGAGAATCTTTTTTTAGTAAGGGAAACTTGTTCTCTTTGAGCCTGAATAACTTTACTTAGCTTTTTAAATTCATCTTCTTGCTCGCCAAGTATTTTTTTCTTATGCGAAAGGGTCTGAGTGAACGCAGCTTGCGCTAAAGAAAAGTTTGTTCTGTATTTTAGGACTTCACCCGCTTCGATCATAATAGTATGTTGAGATAGTGCATCTAGAAGTGTTCTATCATGACTTACCAAAATACCGATACCTTTATAGCTTTTGAGTGCATCTACCACTATAGCCTGTGATCTTTGATCAAGATGGTTAGTTGGTTCATCTACCATCAACACATCACTAGGACTAGAGAGCGCAACTGCTAGCTGTAGACGTTTACGTTCACCATGACTCAACACATCCCATGCATCTAACCATGAATCTTCAACCCTAAGCAAGTCTCTAATTTTAAATGCTTCTTTAGTATAAGTACACATAAACTCTTCAAGCTCCGGAGGGGCAAACTCTGTACTCTGAGCACAATAAACCACAAGATCATTACCGGTAATCATCCCTTTTTCACATGTTAACTCTTTTGATATCAACTTTAAAAGTGTGCTTTTTCCTGAGCCATTGACACCAGTTATAGCACTCCAACCCTCTTCAATATCAAGATTAACTTCACTAAATATTGCTTCAGCGGAACTAGCATACTTATAGACTAAATTTCTAATTTTTAAACTCTTAATGACAAGCCCTCCTCTTTGAATAGGTCTATTATATCTTTAAAACTGACTTCTTGATAACTAGTTGCTTAATTGGAAGTGAGGCTTCAGCCTCGCCAATCTACTAGACTTATAATGTAGAATTTTAT